>NZ_DBHIGR010000139.1:0-6181 GCF_057249185.1 Oribacterium sp. | reverse complement strand
GTCCTGCCCTAAAGCTGCCTCGGAAACAAGCTCTTCCCCATAGTAAAGTTTTCCTACAGAACTTAAGGGAAGCTCCTCCGACGGAATCCCGAAACGTTCCTCCAATACTGCCAAGGCTTGTTCCTCTTCCATTTCCTGATAAGAGGAAAATGAGAAAGAAAAACTTTCTCCCTCTCCCTGCACAAAACTTTGCAGCTCCGAAAGGTTTATCCCGGGAATCTTTCCCAGTAGCTGATAGTTTTCTCCCTCGGAAAGCAGCTCCTCCTGCTTTCCCTTTTGTCTTTCAATCTCCTGCAAAATCTTTCCAAGCTTCTCCTGAGAGGCTGAGATTTCATAGGAAAAATACGGCATTAACAGCCGAACCCCTGCTGTAGCTTGAGCCATGCGGAAGGCCTGATACACCGCCTCCTGAAAGTCCACATAATAGGCGGAGCCTCGAGAAAAGCTTAAATTGGAAATTTCCAAAGCATAGTTCTCATAGGGTCCGGAAAGGAGCGGTCCCGGAAAATGCTCCTCTGCCCACTCAGTTTCCAAGCGGGAAATCCATTCCTCCGGTAGCTCTCCTCTTTTCTCTATGGAAAAAATGCTTTTCTTTTCCGGATTTCTGCTATTCTCACAATCCCTTTCGCCCTTTCCCACCTCCTGCTGCTCCCCAAAGAATTCTACTTCCTTGGGAATTAAGCGAAGAAGCATAGAAATCCTGTGACCGGGTTCCAGCACAGCTCCCCTTCCATAGGCTTCTCTACGGGGACTTTCCCCATAACGAAGCTTCGGCTTGGAAAAATGCAGTTTCTTTCCCAGCCTCTTGGCAAACAAATCCGTCAGAAGTTCTTTTTGCAGATTTCCGGACAGCTGTGCAGTGACTTGCTTTTCCGCCAAAGAAATAGAAATCCCCCACTCCGGAAATTCCTTTTGCAGCTCCTCCAAATCCTTTCGATAGGAAAGAATCTCCTCTCCTTCAAGAGATAAAAGGGTAGGAAAATAACCTTCCTTCTCTTTCTCACTATGCTCATCCACCGGGAAATAGCCAAGACCCGCATTTTCCGAAATCGGCATGGTAAAAAGCATTCCCGGCTCTACGCTCTCTACAGCCTCCTCTTCTACCCCTTCCAAATGTAACTCCAAAGCCTTTTCGGAAGGCCGCCATTCCTGGCGCAAGGAAAGGCTTCCCCCCAAAAGCTTCGCTCTTCCGATTCTTCTTCCTTCCGGACTTTTGCTAATCTTATATAAAATTCCCCGCAATTCCTCGCTATAGGCCGGCATTTGACAAAGAGCAAAAATCCAGGAAAAAAGTTCGGTGATTCCCTCCTGCTTTAATGCAGAGGTGAAGAAAAGAGGAAAAAGCTTTCTCTCCTGTATGTTTTCCTGCAAAAAGCTAAGGGGAAGTCGTCCATTTTCCAGATACTCCGCGGTTCCCTCTTCGGATAATACGGCAAGATTTTCCAGAAAGTCCTGACAGTCCTCTGAAGGAACTGCCTTCTGTCCTATAGCCTCCTTCTTCTCTGGAGCTTCCTTTTGTTCTAAAGCTGCATTCTCCTTGGAGGCTACTGTCCGGGTAAAATCCTCTTCCTGTAAAAATCTTGCCAAGTCGGAAAAAGTATAGGGAGAAAAGTTGATAATCCCCTCACAGGAAAAGGCCTCTTGGATTTCTCTTAACAAAGCTTCCCTATCCCCTTGGAAAAGGTCCATTTTATTTACCACCAAAAAAAGAGGAATTCCCTTCTCTCGCGCTCTTTCAAAGAGCTGCAACTCTCGCTTTTGAATACCGTCATTTCCGTCAATCAGCAGGATACCGTAGTCCATAACCGCAAGACAACGCTCCATCTCCGAGGAAAACTCCTGATGTCCGGGAGTATCCAAAAGAAAAAAACGCTTATTTTCCTTGGTAAAATAAACGCTTTTCGCATAAATCGTAATTCCTTTTTTTCGTTCCAGACTGTCCTTGTCTAAAACACTATCTCCATGGTCTACCCTGCCCTTTTCCGAAATTCTCCCGCTTTCATAGAGAAGAGCCTCCGAAAGACTGGTCTTTCCTCTGTCCACATGGGCCAGCAAAGCAAGTACGATATTTTCCATACGAACCTCTGTTTCCGCCAATTCTTTTATATTCTTAGGCTTTTGGTCAAAGAAGCTTTCTGAACCTTTTGTCAAAGAAGCTTTCTGAGCTTCTCCCAAAAACCTGTTTTATGAGGAATCTACTGTTTGTGTTTCTCCGCAATACGAACCAAAGCTTCTACACATTCCTCCGGATTTAAGCCCTCTTCATTCAGAATTTCATGGGCACATTGCAGGTAGAGGGCCTTTCTTTCGTTATATAGGTCTTTCAGGGTAAAGCCATCGGGAATCGCCACCCCTCTTTTCACCGGGTCACCGATTCTTTTTTCCACCTCGGAAAAAGGCACATCCAAGAAAATCACCAAAGAAGTCTCCCGTAAATGCTCCATAGCTCTCTTTCCGTAGCAAATAGAGCCGCCCGGAGCAAGAACCGTATTGTTCATGGAGAGCGCTGCTCCCACTTCCTCTTCCAAAAGGAGAAAGCCCTCCCTTCCCCGCTCCGCAATGATTTCCCGAAGCAACTGTCCGGTCTTTTCCTGAATCACCAAATCCATATCCAGAAAGGACATGCCTAATTTTTTCGCCAGCAATACCCCTAAGACGCTTTTCCCGCTGGAGGGCATTCCGATTAAACAAATATTCATAAGACTATCCTTTCCGCTTTCTGATGTTCCTACTTTAAGTCCACTTTTTCTACTCCGGTCTTCTTCCATAAAATCCGGCTTTTCTCTCGCCTACTTTCCGTTCTGAAAGTCCGGCTTTTCTCTTACATCTGCTCCCCATAAAGGCTAAGGGGCGGAATGAGCTGTTTCTTTCTGGAAACCACATTTTCCAGCACAGCGGTAAAGCCCTCTATCTCTTCTCCGGAAAAATCAAAACTTTCCTTCTTGGGCTCCAGCAAAAAGGCATTTTGAATCAGGCTGTCCGCTCTATGACCAACAGCCAGAAGCAGAGTATCCTGTTTTAAAATGTTGGTGAGCATCACAAAGGCCATGTCCAGATTTTCTTCTCCTAAAGCCTCCTTCGCAAAATGGAAGAGTCTGGGCTTTAAGGAAAGAAGCTCTTCTTCATTTAAGGAGCTTACCTGACTGACGCCAAAATGAATATCCCCTGCAGTAAAGGTCTTAAAATCCTGATAGAAAATCTCCCGATCCGTCTTCTGCTTTAAATCGGAGGCAGCGGAAAACATTTCCATGGCATACTTTTCAATATCCACTCCGGCAATCTCCGCCAACGCTCTTCCTGCCATCTCATCGGTCTTGGTGCAGGTAGGAGAACGGAAAAGGAGGGTATCGGAAATGATAGCGGACATCATCAGTCCCGCCGTCTGGGAATCGATTTCCACTTTATTTTCCTGATACATCAGGTACACAATTGTGCTGGTACAACCCAGAGGTTGATTTCTAAAATACACCGGTCCCAAGGTCTGAATGGTTCCCAGTCTGTGATGATCAATGATTTCCAGAATCTCCGCATTTTCCATGCCGTCCAATGCCTGTCCCAGCTCATTATGATCCACCATAATGACCTGTTTTCCACTGGCACCTAAAAGATTTCTACGGGAAAGCATACCCAGATATCGACCGTCCTTACTGATAACCGGGAAATCTCTGTGCCGCTTCTTCGCCATCACATCCTTAATTTCATCCACCGTATCCTCTTCTTCGAAGCTTAAAATACCTTCCTTCGTCATAAAGAAGCTGATGGGGATGGACTGGTTAATCAGTCTTGCCGCCGTATAAGCATCATAGGAGGTCACCATGATAATCATGCCGTTTTGCTCCGCCAGGGCTTTAATCGTGGGGGAGGCATTGGCGCCCTCGCAAATGATGATACAATCCGCACCATTGTCCAAGGCGGAAAGCTGGCTCTCTGCTCTATTTCCCAGGATGACAATGTCATGGGGCTCAATATAGTAGTTCATCATTTCCGGATTAGCTGCCGCAATCAACACCTTTCCGTCCTGACAATTTCGGTTGGCATCTCCGGTAATCAGAGTTGCTTCCAAGGTTTCCAGGATGTTTTTAAAAGGAGTCTCTGCCGTGGAAATGATGGCAGAATCATAAACATTCATATAGGACTTGGCAATATCGGACATGGTAATGAGACCTTCCAAAATGCCGTTTTGGTTTACCGCCGGAAGGGTGACCACATGACCGTCTCTCATCATCTGATAGGCCTGCTTTAAGGACATATTTTTAGAAACTCCGGGAGTCTTCCGATAGGCAATATCGGAAACCTGGGTTTTTACATTGTCCAATAAAAGAGGAGCGTCCACCTTAAAATGCTCTAAAACAAAGCTGGTTTCCGCATTGGGATTTCCGGCTCTACAAGGGATATACCGGTCTGTATTGTTAATCTTATTCTTCAAACGGGAATAAGAAATCGCCGCACAAATGGAATCCGTATCCGGATTCTTGTGGCCTGTAATCAGAACCGGCCTTTCTGTATTGTGTGGAATCTTTGATTTTTTCTCTGCCATTTGCTTTCCTCTTTCTTCTAACAACATAGGAAAATCTTAGTGCAATAGGGAGGCGCTGTCAAGAAGGGGAAGGGGAGTGAAGGTCTGGGAAAATGATAAGGAGTCGCGACTATGCAGTATGGGCATGTAATCGGGCACGCTCCCGCTAACCTCGCCCGGTAGAAGTGAAGGTCTGGATTCATTGATGAGAGAAGCTCCTATGCAGTATAGATATGAAATCGAGCACGCTCCCGCTAACCTCGCCCTGCAGCGGTACTAAGCGAAAAACTGCAGTACCTTTGTTTTTCGCAAGTACCGGCGGGCTCAGATTGCTCTCTTTCATATCTATACTGCATCTGTCGCTTCCGCTTATTTTTTTATACAGTCCTTCACTTCGCCGAGCTCGCCAATGCCTCCGGACTAAATTTCCCCCTCTTTCATGCCTATACTGCGTCTGTCTCTTTTATTTACTATTTTCACAGTCCTTCACTTCTACTGAAAAAAAGAAAGTCTGATTTAAATTCAGAAAAATAAACCGTTGCAGAACTGTTTATTTTTCATGTTCTACAACGGTTTGGGTTTACAGTAATGGTGTCCCTGGTTTTCTGTTTTGACAATGAAATGTACAAAATACAGAAAAGGGAATTACCGATGAATTAGTTTTCTTTTTTCTTCTGAAGAACTACAAAGCCTGCTAAGGATGCTAGGGAGATTCCGAATAGGGATGCCCAAAGTCCTGTGAAGTTGTAATCTCCGGTGGCTACGGTTGCACGGTCGGATACGCCCTTCACGCTTGGGCGGGACTCTCCAAGAACCGCACCCTTCTTCTCTTCAGTAGCTTCTGCTACTGGAGCCACTCGATTCTCTCCTAATACTTCACCGGCGGGAGCAGAAGCTGTCGGACGGCTTTCTCCCAGTACGATTCCGGGATTGGACGGTGCATTGCTGACAGTGCTTACAGTCACTCTTGAACTGCTTCTTCCACCGCCGCCATTGCTTGTTCCGCCAATACTAGGATTCGTAGGACTAGCCGGTACAGCAGGGGTTACGGGAGTTACCGGTTGTGCGGGCTGCTCCGGGTTAACGGGATCTACCGGTTGTACAGGATTTACAGGCTGCACCGGATTGCTCTTCGGCTCTACAGTGTTCATTTTTATGGTAAGAAGAACTTTGTCATTTCCTTGACCGACCACCTTGTCTCTGCCGGCATCATTTTGCACAGCACCCCAGACATAAGAGGTATTTCCGGTAGCATAAACATACTTTAAATCAGACTTCATATATCCAACTAAAGTTCCTGCAATACTTCCCTCTGTACTAATGTTCTTTTCTGTCTCCGTTTCCGTTTCTACTCTATTGGAAGAGGTGGAATTTATTTTTAATCCTTTCATTACCAGCTGAATCTTTTGAGCAGAATTTTTAATAAGCTCCTGCAAATTTCCAAAAACGCTGGTACTTGCATGTCCTCCCGTAGCAGGAGAGAGATTAAAGTTTTCAATAGGGTATGCTTTGCCGGTAACAGGATCTTTGCCGTAGATTCTTTCGTTAGCCGCATTTTCATCGGAGCCTTGCTTCGCCAATGGCTTCATCTGAGTTAAATCTAAATCCATGACAAGGCTTACCTTCTTCTTGGAAAAGGAAGATTTTCCATAATTAATGCGATAA
>NZ_DBHIGR010000138.1:0-6198 GCF_057249185.1 Oribacterium sp. | reverse complement strand
ACCCGGGATTCAGCCGTGAGAGGGCTGCGTCTTAACCGCTTGACCAATTCGCCTCAGTCGTTTGAAAACCGACTAGCGTATATTAGCAAATATTTTATCCCTCGTCAAGAACTTTTTCAAAATCTTTGAAAAAATTTGGATAAGAAATCTGAATGCATTCGGAATCCTCAATTTGCATGGGATTTTCCGCCTTACAGAGAAGTCCTAAAACGGAGAAGCTCATGGCAATTCTGTGATCCATAAAGCTGGGAATCCTCTTTCCTTCCAAGGAGAAAACAGAGCCTTTTCCCGGAATTATCATGCCATCCTCCGTTTCCACCGCAGAAATACCCAGACGCTGTAAATTCTCTACACAGGCTTTGATTCGGTTGGATTCTTTGACCTTAAGCTCCGCCGCATCATAAATCCGGGTCTCCCCTTCTGCAATCGTAGCCAGCACAGCCAGCAGGGGAAGCTCGTCAATCAAACGGGGAATTAAGTCTCCTCCGATATCCACGGCCTTTAGAGGACCATATTCAAGATAAATATCTCCCCGCTCTTCTCCATAAACTGTAGAGCAATTTTCCAAGGAAATCTTCGCCCCCATCTTTTCCAATACCGTCAAAATTCCGCATCTGCTTGGATTCAAACCGATATTTTTAAGCCGTAAGGAGGATCCCGGAAGGAAAAATACGGAAGCCATAAAGTAAGCCGCAGAGGAAATATCTCCCGGAACAAGATACTCTTCGGAAAGAGCCTTAAGCTCCTGCCCGCCTTCCAAAGAGATCTCCACTCTACCATCCTCCAGGGTTTTTGTAGAACATTCCACCCCCATGGCTCCCAAAAGTCGTTCTGTATGGTCTCGGGAAAGACTTGGTTCAATCACGGAGGTCTTCCCCTTGGCATAAAGCCCTGCCAAAAGGACAGAGGACTTCACCTGAGCGGAAGCTACGGGACTTTCGTAGCAAATCCCTTTCAGCGGAGAGCCGCTAATCTCCAACGGAGCCGTGCCCTTTTCTCCCTGCATCTTGATTCTCGCCCCCATCTTTTCCAGTGGAAGACAAACCCGCTTCATAGGACGTTTTTCCAAGCTTTCATCTCCTGTTAAGCAGGAGGAAAAGCTTTGTCCCGCCAAAATTCCCGCCATCAGTCGCATGGTGGTACCGGAATTTCCGCAGTATAGGGCTTCTCCCGGAGCCTTTAAGCCGTGAAGGCCAAGTCCTTGGATTCGGACACTGTCCTGCTCCTGTTCTATGGAAACGCCCATTTTTCGGAAAACGGAAATGGTGGACAAGCAGTCCTCTCCCGGCAGAAAACCTTTGACCTTCGTTTCTCCCTTGGCCAAGGCGGAAAACATTACCGCCCGATGAGAAATGCTTTTGTCTCCCGGTACCGTTAAACTGCCCTTTATTACTTTTCCCGCTCCCGCAATGCTTTTCATCATTCGATATAGCCTTTCATTTGCAGATAATTTCTCATCAACAATTCCATCTCATCATAATTGATTCGGGAAGCATTAATCATCAAATCGTAATTGTCCGGTTTCATCCATTCTTCTCCGGTGTAGTAACGATGAGATTCTTTTCTTTCCTTATCAATCTTCTTAATACGCTTCTTGGCTTCTTCTTGATCCACCTTGCAATAGTCCATGGTTCTTTCAATGCGTTTTTCCATATCCGCATAAACGAAGAAATCCACATGTTCCTTTCCGGCATCCCGAAGAACCACATTGGCACAACGGCCGGCAATAATACAGCATTCCTGCTCCGCCAGCTCCACTACCACCTGACTTTGAAAACGGAAAAGATTCTCCGGACTTACAATATCTTCGGATAAACTGGGCTTCCCCAATCTGGGCTTTAAGGAATCCACGATTTTAAATAGCACATTGCTTCCGGCTTTCTCATCCGCAAGACGAAAATACTGCTCTCCGATAGCGGTTTTCTCCGAGGTGATTTTTAAAATCTCCTCATCATAAAAGGGAATCCCCAGGCTTTCCGCCAGACGCTTTCCTACAATTCTTCCTCCGGAACCGTACTGTCTGCCAATGGTAATTACAAAGTCTTTCTTTAACATAGTCTCTCCTCCCCTTCTTAGGATAAAAGAATACGATCGTTGTCCAATGCCTTTCCCGCCTTTGCCATAAAGAGCTCCAGCAGCTTATCTACGGAAAGTCCCTCTCTCTCCCGGCCGAATAAATCCAAAACGATATTTCCCTGATCCATCATCAGGGTCCGATTTCCAAGCTCCAGGGCCTGATGCATATTATGGGTAATCATCAGGCAGGTGATTTTTCTCTCTTCCACAATATTTCGAGTCAGCTCCAGTACCTTATCCGCGGTCTTCGGATCCAATGCGGCTGTATGCTCGTCCAAAAGCAACAGCTTCGGTGTTACCATGGTAGCCATTAAAAGGGTAAGGGCCTGTCTTTGTCCGCCGGAAAGCAGTCCCACCGGATGATTCATCCGATCCTCCAGTCCCATTTCCAATAGGCTTAACTGTTCCCGAAAGAATTCTCTTTCCTTCTTTTTCACTCTGGAAAATAAAGAACTGTGAGAAGCTCGTAGATAGGAAACAGAAAGATTTTCCTCAATGCTCATGTGGGGCGCGGTACCCATCAGAGGATCCTGAAAAAGTCTTCCGATGAATTTGCTCCGCTTATGCTCCTGCAAAAAGGTAATATCCTCTCCCTCTAAAACCACAGAACCGCTGTCCAACAAAAAGCTTCCGGAAATGGCATTAAAGAGGGTGGATTTTCCCGCTCCGTTACTTCCTACTATAGTCGCAAAGTCTCCGGAAGACAAATGCAAATTTAAATCCTGCAGGGCTTTTTTCTCATGAATGGTTCCTGCATTAAAGGTCTTATAAATATGGGATAAACTAAGCATGCTTCTCCCCTTCCTTCTTCTGTCTTTCCATAGCATTTCGTCTTAATCTGCTGTACTGCAAAAGCTCCTTCACCTTGGTGGAAGAAATTGCCAGCGCTACAATGCAGGCACTAACCAGCTTGAAAGCTTCCGTAGGCACCTTTAAGCGTAAAGCCAGCGCAATAATGCTTCTGTAAAGCAGAGAACCGAACACCACGCCCAAAAGACGTAAAATCAGCTTTTTCTTTCCGAAAATGCTTTCTCCAATAACTAAAGATGCTAATGCCACCGTTACCATGCCGGTTCCCAAATTAATATCAGCCGTTTTGTTGTACTGGGCAATTAAAGAGCCGGAAAGACCGGTTAAAGCATTGGACAGACAAAGCCCTACAGTAATGGTAAAGGTGGGATTAATAGAGGAGGCCCGGACCATTGCAGGACTGTCTCCCGTAGCCCGAATCGATAATCCTAAACCGGTTTTAAAGAACCATTTTAAGAAAAAGCAAAGAAGAAGAACAATAATACTGAGGAGAATCACCACTCCCCACTCATTTAAAAAGGCATTATCCCCTGCAAAGAGCGTAAAAATTGTGTCTGTACCAAAGATGGACAGGTTGGAAGAAAAACCCATCACCGCTAAATTCACGGTATAAAGGCCTGTATTCACAATGATTCCCGCCAAAATACTTTCAATCCCCAGAGTAGTTTGCAAAAAGGCCGTGACAAAGCCGGAAAGAGAACCGGATAACATAGCCATAAAAATTCCCAAAATCGGATGTCCGGAAATCGTAAAAACTGCAGACACTGCCGTGCCTAAAGTATAGGATCCGTCGGTAGAAAGGTCTGCGATATTTAAAATACTATAAGAAATAAATAGTGCCATGGCAACCAGGGCATAAATAAGCCCCAGTTCCACAGCTGTTTTCATAATTCCTACTGTTAAAAATCCACTCATCTTGTATCCTATGATTTAAATTCTTTTTCCGTCTGAATCTCCACAATCTTGGTACAGAACGGCTTGAAGGCTTCTTTAATCTTATCTAAGGAATAGCCTAATTTTTCGGCAGTTTCCGTATTGACTGTTGCAATACCGTTATCAAAGGTCTGAACCGGAAGGGTTGCCGTGTCCTTACCCTGGCGAAGTACCTCATCCACCATATCCGCAGTAGCCTTTCCAAGCTGTACGTAATCTACGCCGTAACCGGCAAAGGCTCCATTTAACGCAAAGGAATCCGCTCCGCCGTAGTGAGGAATCTTTGCCTTTATCAGCTTCTCATAGAAGGAAAGCTCTGCCTTCTGAATGGTATTGTCTGTAGGAGTGAAGATCGCATCCACCTTCTCTGCAATCAGTGCATCCACAGCCTGACTCACCTCATCGGTGGTGGTTCCGGTCTTTTCTACTACTTCCACACCCTTGTCAGCCAGATACTTCTTCGCTGCTGCAATAGGCTGCTGAGAGGAGTCCTCACTCTTGGAGTACAGAAGACCGATCTTCTTTGCCTCAGGATTCTGGGCAAAAATCAAATCCATAATGGCATCCGTATTTAAGAAATCGGAGGTTCCTGTAATATTTCCTCCCGGCTTTTCCATGGAAACCACAAGCTTTGCGGAAACCGGATCGGAGGCTGCGGAGAAAACGATGGGGATATTTTTTCCTTCGGTCTGAGACTGTACTACCTGAATCGCCGGTGTAGCGATGGGAACAATCACATCCACATCATCCGCAATAAGCTGAGCAGTCATCTGGTTTAATACGGAGGCATCTCCCTGTCCGTTCAAACGATATTCCTTGTACTCATACTTTGCTCCGGAGCTTTCGGACAGGCTGTCCAGCTCTTCGCAAAGGCTGTCCTCAATCTGGTTTAAGGAGGGGTGATCCATAAACTTTAAAATACCCACCTTATAGGTCTTTCCGTCTCCGGCATCTGCCTTGCTGTCCGCTTCCTTGCTTTCCTCTTTCGCTGCAGTAGAGGTCTCTGTGCCCTTCTGCTCTGTGCCCTTCGCACTCTCCGCCTGCTGCTTAGCGCCACAAGCCCCTAAAACCATGGCCATAGACAAGACCAATGCTACTCCAAATCTTTTTTTCATAATGTCCTCCTTAAAATCTGTAAGTCTAAACTCTAGCACAAAAGACCATCTCTTTCAAGAATTCCCCCAGGGGAATGCCCCTGCAGAGCAAAAAGAACTATACTTATTTTTCATATCTCCTATGCTTTTAGAAAAGAACTTAACAGATTATACTACTCCTTCAAAAGAGTCAGATAGCGTTCCATGGGAATTCCCTTTTCCGTAAGCCCATCCTCTTCATAGGCATCGATAAAGGCTCCGATTTTTTCCACCGCCCACATTCCTGCAGCAAAAAAATCATTTTCCTGCATAAAACGTCCCAGAAGAAGAGCAGAGAACAAATCTCCGGTTCCCACAAAATGCTTGTCCCTCATCCTATAAGGAATCCGGCAAAACTCCCCCTTCTTCTCATCATATAAGAAAACACAATTTTGTCCGTCAATCTTCATGCTGGTAATACAAACCGATTTTGCTCCGGCCTCTCGCAAAGCGCTTACCAGCTCCTTCGCTTCTTGCAAGCTAAAATCCAACTGTTCCGGATTCTTCCTCGCCAATAACAGAGCTTCGGTACTGTTGGGAACAATATAGTCTGAAAGCCCCATAAGCCTTCTTCGACTTTCCACCGCCTCCGGAGAAATCCCGTAATAGAGCTTTCCATTGTCCGCCATTATAGGATCAAAGAAAATAACGCAGCCCTTTTCTCGTTCTTCCCTACAAAGCTCCGCTAAAAATTCTCCCTGCTTTTCCCCGGTAATAAAACCGATAGCCATGGCATCAAAGGAAAAGCCCAGTTCTCTCCAAACCGCAACGCTTCCCCTCATATACTCCGTAGTATCTAAAATTTCCGCCTTGCCAAAGTCCAATACATTGGAAACCAAAGCGGTAGGCAGGGAAAACAGCTGATATTTCATTGCTGTCAAAGTAGGAATCATCCCCTGCAAAGCCACCTTCCCATAGCCCGGAAAATCATTACACAAAAAGATATTTTTCCCGCTTCCTTTTTTCATATCAGCCATCGCTTTTCTCCTTTTTATACTATTTGAAATATATTTTATAGTGTGCTAACAATAATTCTCACATAAATTTTTTAGCGTTTTATTTTAGCATATTTTTTCTAAAAAAATAAGTATCCCACCCCGTGTTAATGAGTATCGGAGTAGAATACTTTCATTTAAGAAAAACTCTTTCCATAAAGTATAGGTCTGAAATTGGGGCACGCTCTCGCTAACCTCGCCTCGTAGGGGTTCTAAGCTTTTCCAAAACAAAAGCTAAGAACCCACGGGCT
>NZ_DBHIGR010000137.1:0-6226 GCF_057249185.1 Oribacterium sp. | reverse complement strand
CAGAAGTAAAATCTACTGGGGGATAGATGAGTAGAATTTACTTTTTCATTTTTGGCCTTAAAAATTTAATATATTTTAAAAGATTTATTTCTGTAAATATGTTAAAATAAGTCTGTTCAATCGACAACTGAAGACAAAGGGAGGAAACAGAATGAAAAATTGTCCGAATTGTGGACAGGAAGTCCAAGACGAGGAGAAGTTTTGTGAGCACTGCGGAGAAAAGCTGGAAGGCGCAGAAACTGTAAGCGCTGAGGCAGGTGCTACCGGTGCTGAAACAAGCGCTGCAGCAGAAAGTAGTGAGGTTGGAGCAAATGCTGATCATGCAGTAAGTGCTGCAACAGCTACAGAAGCTGCTCCTGTAGAGCCCCAGGCAAGCTATTCCTATGCACAGACTTTAGAGGAGGCTCCTGCGGGAAAGAAGGGCATGAAGCTTTTAATCCCTGTCGTTGCCGTAATTATTCTTCTTTGCGCAGGCTTTTTTGCCTTTGGAAAGAAGTTACTTTCCGGTGGCGTGGCTTTAAGCACAGAGCAGAAGTTCCTTCATTATCAGGAGAAGTATCTCCAGGATAAGATGGATGCCATGGTGGCCTTAGGCTTTATTAACGAGGATTTAAAGCAGTCTTCCGATATGACCCTTACCGGAGAAATCGAAGGCAGTGACGAAATGAATAAGTATCTGAAGGATTCTCAGATTCAGTTAAAGTATGACATGGATGCGGAGAAGAATTCCTTTATCGTGAATTTAAGTGCCAAGATCATGGGTACAGATTTACTGGAAGGCTTTGCGGATTATCGTGACGGAAAGATCGGCTTTGCGATTCCTGTAGCGGATGAGCACTACTATCGGGGAGATTTAAAGACCATTATGAAGAATCTCACCGAGCAGGATATTGTGGCTCCGGATTTAAAGAAGTCTGCAGAGAACAGAAAGCGTTTGGTGGAAATTTCCAAGAAGTACGGAGATCTCCTTGTCGGTAGCATGAATAAGGATAACTTAACGGTAGAAAAGAAGGAATTCACCTTAGAGAATCTGAAGGAGAAGTATACCGGAGAGGTTTACGTATTTAAGCCCACAGAGGAAGATTTAAAGAATTTCTATGAGAAGCTGGCAGATACGGTAGAAAAGGACAGTGATTTAGAGTCTCTTTTAGAGGATGTTTATGCGACCAGCACCTGGGACAGCGCTTTAGGCATGGGAGATGCAAAAACGCCGAAGGATCAACTTAGTGAGCTGGCAAAGGAGATTCGTGATAATGCTGCGGATACCGCTAAGGAGATGGCGGACAATGAATTCCAGTGGCAGATTGCGGTTGTTGACGGAGATTTGAGACAGGTTCTGCTTTCTACAAAGGACGATTCCTTCTCTCTGGAGATTGCCAAGAAGGGCAAAGAGGTTACCGAGCAGATTAATGTTGTAAGCTCCAGCTCCGAGAATATGTACTTAAAGAACAGCTACAGTGTAAAGGATAAGATGCTGGAGGGAAGCATTTCCGGCGGTAACGGTGTTCTGGATGTTAAGGCTTTGGAATATAAGATCGATACCACCAAACATTCCGCTTTAATGCCTTACGGAACCTATATTGTAGAGGATCCTACAGGAATGGGAGCAAAGCTGACCCTTACTGTTTCTGACGGAGAGAAGGGCAGCAGCGATCATGAGATTGTAGTAGAGGGCTTACAGAACTACTATATGCCATTTAGCAGTGCGAAGATTAATCTGAACACCACCAAGACCGGTACAGCTACACTTCCGAAGGAAGAGGAAGTGGATATTTCCAACTATAGCCAAGAGGATTTCGATAAGTTGAGCGAGACTATTGGAAATGGCTTAGCGAAGGTAGCATCTACTTTACAGGGAGAACTTGCAGGATGATGAAGGAGAGCCTTTGTGAGATAAACAACTTAGGCCTTAGGTATCATAGAGGAGAGAGCGCCATATTACAGGGGCTCTCTCTTTCCCTATTCAAAGGAGAAATCGTAGGGATTCGCGGAGAAAACGGTGCCGGAAAAAGCAGCCTTTTAAAGGTAATAGCCGGTCTGCTTCCCTATCAGGAGGGAGAAATCCGGATGCCTAAGGAGGTTCGAAAGGGCCTTTCCTATCTGCCCCAGGACCTGTCCCTCTATGACAGCCTGACGGCATTGGAAAATCTGATTTTTTACGGAAAAATTCAGGGAATACCGGGGAGGCTTTTAAAAACCAGAGGGAACTGGCTTCTGGAGGAGTTGGGACTTTCTCAAAAAAGCCGGGAAAAGCTGTCCGCCCTGTCCGGGGGAATGAAGCGCCGGGTGCATTTGGCTTCGGCTCTTATGCTTCGTCCAAGCATTTTGCTTCTGGACGAACCTACCGTAGGATGTGATGAGGAATCCTATCACAGGATTCGAGACCTGCTTTTGAAGATGAAGAAGCAGGGCACAGGGATGCTGCTCATCAGCCACGGAAGAGGGGAGCTGGAGGATCTGGCGGATAGGATTTTGACTCTGGAACAGGGAAAACTAAGGGAGAAGTGCATATCATCGGATTGAAGTCATCCCAAGACTAAGGGGTGAAGATAGAAAAGGACTAAGGGGAGAAGAGAATGAAGGGATTTTTTGCGGCCATTTGGAAGGACGGAAGGTTATTTCTCCGAAAAGGAGGACTGTTTATTTTACTCTTTCCCCTGCTCCTGTTTCCCCTTTTTGCCTTTTTCTTTCAAGGACAAAGCAGTCAAATGCAGGCCTTTCCGGTGATGGTGATTGATGAAGATCAAACCATTATGTCCAAAACCCTGATTCGGGAAATGGAGAAGGTGGAGCTGTTTTCTACCGTTATCAAGGAAGAGGAAGAAATCGGACAGGAAGGTAGGGAAAAGGCCTTCCAAGAGGGAGTAGTAGGCATTTTACGAATCCCCAAGGATTTCTTTTATACCGCCTATCGCTTTGAGGGGGAGCCGGTAGACTTAAGCTTAAATGCCAATCGGCCCACGGAAAGTCTCCTGTTTCAAAGCATTTTCACCTCCATTATGGAAATTATGGAGAAGGAACAGGAAATCAGTAAAGGGGTTTTTCATGCCCTATATGGAGAAAGTCTTTCCAAACAAGAGGAAGAAAGCCTCTATGAGCATGCTTCGGAAAGATTGCTTACGGCTGTTTTAAAGCGACAGCTTGTCTTTGATGAGGAGGGGCAGAGCAGTCAAGTGGAGAAGGCACTTTCCCTTCGCATCTTTTCCTTTATTTTTTTCTTCCTATTGGCCTTTTGTGCCCTGTCTTCCGTTTTCTCAGTGCCGGAAGAGGAAAAGAAGGGGATTCCCCAGCGATTTGCCCTGCTGGGAGGAAGAGGCTTTTTCCTTTCTAAGCTCTTCTTTTTATTTCTTTCTGCACTGCCCCTTTTGCTTCTCTGCTTATTTGCGCTGCAAAAGTCTTTAGACCTTTCCCTAGAACAACTGGTACCGATTGCTTTCATTCTTTGTGTTGAGCTCTTGAGTTTCTTCTTTTTCTTTTATCAATTGTTTCGAATTATGGGAGAGGAAAGCACAGCAAAATTACTATCCTTTTCCCTACTCTTTTTGGGAATTCTCTATACCGGAAAGCTGTTCGGAGAGAGCAATGCACCGGAGCTTGTGAAGCGTCTTTCTCCCATCACCGTGAATAGAATGGTTTTAGAGGGTGTCCGGAGAGGGCTTTCCTTCTCTACTTTACTGTCTACTGCCCTTCCCCTGCTTTTATGGGACGCCTTGGCCCTTGCCTTAGGAATACTTTCAGGAATTTATTTTAAGCTTAAAACATTTTTTAAGCAAAAAGCATTTTCCCGAAAGCTCCAGAGAGAATCCAAGAGACAAGATGGACAATTCGGACAATATAGACCGGATGGACAACACGGACAATTCGGACAATATAGACCGGACGGACAACACGGACAACATGGACAATATAGACCCGGCGGACAATACAAATCATACGAAAAGTCTGCCCTTCCTTTTCCCTGCTCTTTACTTTCCCTTCGCTTTTCCCTCCTCTTAGGTGGCGGCAGGGGCTTCCTTTTGCTTGTTCTTTTCCTTCTTTCTCTTTTTGCCTATTCCCGGGTTGGGGGAAAGGAAAAGCTTTCGCTTATGCTGGTACGGGAAGATCAGGGAGCCTGGAGTGAAGAATTAATTCAGGAGCTGCAGCAGGAAAAGGGGCTTCAAGTGGAAGTCGTGGAAAATCAGGAAGCGGAAAAGGCTCTTTTGGAGGGCAGTGTAGAGGGGGTACTTTGGATTAAAGAGGGCTTTACCGGAGATACGGAGGGAAGAGGAAGCTTACATTACGAAAGCAGTGCGGATTCGCTGGCGGAAATGGGGATTCGGGAAATTGTAGCCGCGCTCAGCAGTACCCTTCGCATGGAGAAGGGCGCTCTTGCCTATGGGGAAAGCCTTTTAGGAAGAAGACTTAACGAAACGGAAAAAGAAGCTATAGAACAATCCATTGTAAAGAGTAAGAGAACAGAGCCTCTATATCAGATTCAGAAAATGAAAGGAGAAAGAGGCAGAAGCCTGTTCCAGCCCAAGCGGGAGGCCGTATTAGGCTTTGTTTTGTACTTCTTCCTATTTTCCTTGGGAACGGCATTGGGAACAGAAGAAGAGAAAAAGGTCTGCCAAAGGAGCAGGACCTATCCCGCCGGAAGACTACGATATCATCTAAGCGGAATTCTTCTCTTCGGACTTTTGAGCCTGGGATTTTTCCTTGTGCTGGAGGGCAGAACTATTTTGGGAATAGAAAAAGAAGGAGGCTTTCGCCTTGCAGAACTCTACAAGGATTTGCTCCTTCCCCTACTATGTACCCTGGGATTTTCTTTCTTCCTTTACAGCTTTGCCAGAAGACTGTCCTACTCCGTTTTTGGAGCGGAAATGGTAGGAGGCCTGTCCTTAAGTCTTGGCCTGCTATTCAGCTTCCTGGGCGGAAGCTTTATAGACTTTTCCTCCTTAAGCAATATCCCAAGCTTTATTCTCTACCTCTCCCCCATAGGGATTTATCAAATGGGAATGGAAGGACGGCTCCTCCCCATGGGAATACTGGTATTATTCAGTGTCTTACTGTTGTAAAAGGGGCTGTAAAAATGTAACGATGCGCTCTGATGCAGTATAGTCTATAATCAGGGCACGCTCTCGCTAACCTCGCCTTCGTAGTGAAGGACTGTATTCTTTTGTAACGATGCGCTCTGATGCAGTATGGGTCTGTAATCAGGGCACGCTCCCGCTAACCTCGCCTTCGTAACAGTACTAACTTCAAGCTTCGCTTTAGCTCGCTTTCAGTAAGTACTGACGGGCTCAGATTGCCCCTCTTACAGACTCATACTGCATCAATCGCTTCAATTATTGATTTTTGCAGTCCTTCCTTTCATCGGTCTTTCGCAAGTATCAAGCTCAGATTCCCCCTAATATAGACTACACTGCATTAATCGCTTCAATTATTGATTTTTACAGTCCTTCCCTTCACCGGCTTTCAGTAAGTTTCGATGGGCTTAGATTGCTTCTATTATAGACCCACGCTGTATCAATCGTTTCAATTATTGATTTTTACAGTCCTTCCCTTCACTGGCTTTTGGTAAGTTTCGACGGGCTTAGATTGCCCCTATTATAGACACACACTGCATCAATCGCTTCAATTATTGGTTTTTACAGTCTTTCCCTTCACCGATCTTTTGCAAGTATCAAGCTCAGACTACCCTGCATTCAGACCTATATTGTCGAAAATTGCTTTATTTTTCACAGCCCCATCCATTCAATTTGAAGCGTAATAAGTCTGAAACATAGTTAATCCGAGTCATAACAGCCTGAACAGAATAGTTCTGAAACATAGGTAGTTCGAGTCATAGTAGCCTGAGGCAGAATAGTTCTGAAACAGAGGGAGTTTGAGTCATAGCAGTCTGAAGTAGAATAGTTCTGAAACATAGGTAATCCGAGCCATAACAGCCTGAGGCAGAATAGTTCTGAAACAGAGGGAGTTTGAGTCATAGCAGTCTGAAGTAGAATAGTTTTGAAACATGGGTAATCCGAGTCATAACAGCCTGAAGTAGAATGGGTCTGAAACAAAGGGAGTTTGAGTCATAACAGTCTTAAGCAGAATAGGCTTGAATAGGGGTAGTCTGAGTTCGGTATTTGCAAAATCCGGCGAAGTGAAGAACTGTAAAAATCAATAAGTAAAGCGAATAATGCAGTATGGGTCTATAATAGGGGCAATCTGAGCCCGTCAGTACTTACTGAAAGCGAGCAAG
>NZ_DBHIGR010000136.1:0-6240 GCF_057249185.1 Oribacterium sp. | reverse complement strand
ATAAGATTTTGTTCAGAGCCGAAAATCACCTCCGCAATAGCTTTGGACAGCTCCGTCTTTCCTACTCCGGTAGGCCCAAGGAACATAAAGGAGCCGATGGGACGCTTAGGATCCTTTAAACCTACACGGCCTCTCTTGATGGCTTGCGCAACAGCCTTCACCGCCTCATTCTGACCAATCACTCTTTCGTGAAGAAGATTTTCAAGATTCTTCAATCTTTCCGTCTCCGTTTCTTCCAGCTTCTTGGTAGGAATCTTCGTCCAATCGGAAACTACCTGGGCAATGTCCGATTCCCGAACGTGAAGACGATTCTCTTCCCTTTCCTTCTTCCAAAGCTCCAGTTCCTTACTCAGGCGCTTTCTTTTCTGTTCCTGTTTTCTCTTAATCTGAGAAGCCCCTTCAAAATCTTCCCTACGAATGCAATCTTCCTTTTCTTCTTCAAATTCTGCAATCTGGGCTCTTAGTTTTTTGATGGCTGCAGGCTCTCCGCTATTTAAGATGCGAATTTTAGAAGCAGCCTCATCGATTAAATCAATGGCCTTATCCGGCAAATATCGATCGTTAATATAGCGGGCGCTAAGCTTTACCGCCGCCAGAATAGCCTCTTCTTCAATTACAACCTGATGATGCTCTTCGTAGCGCTCTTTAATTCCTTCCAGAATCTTGATGCTTTCCTCTTCCGTAGGTTCTTCTATAGTAATCGGCTGAAAACGTCTTTCCAGTGCCGCATCCTTTTCGATGTGCTTTCTATACTCCTCCAAGGTGGTTGCACCGATAATCTGCAACTCTCCTCTGGCCAGAGCAGGCTTTAAAATATTGGCAGCATCCAGTGCTCCCTCAGCACCTCCCGCTCCGATGATGGTATGAATCTCATCAATAAAAAGGAGCACCTCACCGTCTGTTCTTGCCTCTTGAATAACCTTCTTAATCCTTTCCTCGAACTCTCCACGGTATTTGGAGCCTGCCACCATGGCAGATAAGTCCAAGGTTAATAAACGCTTTTTTAAAATACTGTCCGGAACATCCTTTGCCGCAATTTTATTGGCCAAGCCTTCCACCACAGCAGTCTTCCCCACTCCCGGTTCTCCCACAAGACAAGGATTATTCTTGGTTCTTCTGGACAGAATCTGAATCATTCGCATAATTTCCTGTCCGCGACCAACCACAGGATCCAACTTTCCTTCCTTTGCCAACGCAGTAAGATCCCGGGAATACTGATCCAATGTCGGCGTCTGCACGGATCGTACTTCCTTCTCTCTATTATTTCTCTCTTCCACCAGATTGTCTCTTCCGATGGCGGAATTTAACTGGGTATAAATCTTCTGCATGGAAACACCCAAAGTTGAAATAATTCGGGATGCCACACAGTTTCCATCCTTCAAAATGGCCATCAAAAGATGCTCGGTTCCCACCAGACGGGACTGCCCCTCTCTGGCTTCCTGCATCGCCTGCTCCAGAACTCTCTTGGCAGATGGGGTATAACCGCTGGGGTCTGCAAGAGAAACACCGCTTTCTCCGCTAACCATAAACTTGGCAATCATATCCGCAATCTTTTCTTCCGTTACGCCATTTGCCTTTAAAACCTTCCCTGCAACGGCTGTACCTTCCCGTACAAGACCTAAGAGGATATGCTCTGTTCCAATATATTGATGATGACACTCTTCAGCCACCTCTATGGCAAGTTGTAAAGACCTTTGCGCCTGTATCGTAAACTGATTCATCTTCTCCACCCTATCCTTTTCTATACAATACTGTTTCTGCTTTTATAGTCCCTAAAAGCAGTGTTGTCCAGTTAAAATTTTCTGATTGAATCTAAATATTTTATCATGATAGCAAAGCTTTTTGAATAATCTGTGAAGGAGTCCTATAAGAAATATTTTCATGAAAAAAAGCAGTATAGCCTTAGGACGGATCTCCTACTTTTTATGGCTATACTGCATGATAAACAGCTTCTACATCATGTTTCTCTTAATTCTATAAGCCATTACAGCTTTTAAATTCTTTATGGCTCATAGAACTTACAGCTCTTCGATTTCCAGCTCTACTTCTTTGGTATGCTCCAAAGAATCCTCTTTTTTATGCTTCTCTTTATCCGCCAATCGCTTCTTATCTTCCGCAGATAAGGAAATCGCTCTGGTGGCTCCTAAATCCGCATCTTCAATATCGGATCCGTTTTCACCCTCATGATGCACATTGGGTCTACGTCCAATCAGCTTGGTTCTTCCCTCTTCTTCCTCTTCCTCGGAGAAATCCTTTTCCTTCATGGGAAATTCCTCCTTTAAAGAGAAACGCTCTACATTGGGTCGGCTTTCCTTTCGCTCTCGCTCCAAGGTTTCTTTCTGGAAGGCAATAACTTTCTTCAATCTGCTACGTGTCTGCCACAGGAAGATGGATAGGGCGGCAAGGAGCAAAGCCACTAAGGCAAAAACTATGCTTAAGATGGTCTGAACATTATATTTTCCTACCAAAGTATCATATTGAGTCAATAAAGTCGGATAGCTTTCCGCATTTTTCTTCTGCTCAGCCTCTAAAGGATCCTGAAAATACCGCTGAATGGTTTTTTCCTTTAAGTCATAACGATAAAAATGTAAATCCCCAGCATCGTTCATTCCATAAACAATGATGTACTGATGCTCTGTATCAGCCTTCCATACCCATCCCTTTACCTGATGACCGTCTACATCAATGGTGCTTTCCCAAAAGCCATCCGGAATCTTTACATCGGAGCCGGGATTCATAATGGTAATGCTCTTGTCCTTTGCGGTAAGCTTAACCCCCTCGTTCTTGGTCTCCGCCTCTTCACTTTCTTCTGCAGAGGCCGAGGTTTCCGCCGCACTTTCACTGCTTGTTTCTTCCGCAGTAATATTTACAGCGCCCTTTCCCACATGGGTAAGGTTTAAAAGACTTTCATCCCCGCTGTATATTTCCTGCTTTTCTACCGTAATACTGGACTGTCCTGCGGAAGCAGCCTTGAATTTCAAAGCAAATGCCAAGGTGTTTGCTACGGAATTATCGCCGGTACCGTGTACACGCAGAGTTCCTGCACCTCCATCAGTATTCGTTCCGCTGACAAACTGCAAAGAATTGCTGTCGTAGCGAAGGGTGATATCCACTCTGGCTAAAGGAGTATCACTTTTAATCTTCATATTCACCGTGATTTCTTCTCCCACCTTGGCAGTCGGATCGGAAAAGCTCAGTTGTCCGTCTGCCGCAAACACAGCCATGGAAAACAGAAGGCTGAGCAGGCAAGTATATAGTATATATTGTAATGATTTCATTATTATTTCCTCAAATTCCTCTGATTCGAGTCTTCCCATCCTCTGACAGTACCCGAAGTTTTACTCGACATATTCCGTTATATTTTACTGAAAGAAGAGAATTCTTTCAAGACTTTTTAACCAAGAGGACTCTTCCCGATCTCCACTACTTCTACACCGCTTTCAGTCTTCCCTGCTGTGCTACTGCTGTTTCCATTAGCGCTTGTATTTCCGGCATTGTTTGCTGCGCCGTTTCCGCTTCCCGAGGTATTTCCGGAACTGCTTCCACTGTCTTTTCTTGTGGGCTTCTCATCACCGGTAGGAATCGGCTCTTTCTGTCCCGGCATATCCTTATATACAGGGATGGAGAAAACCAGCGCTTTATTTTTCATATCCTTGCTGTAAGCGGAGGATAACTTGGCTCCTTCCTCTGCAGCGCCCTGTACATTAGTCATGTACTGATGCTTAAACAGGTTGGAGCCCTGTACATTCCATTTCTTCAGATACAAAGTATTCTGTCCCGCATTCATATAATTTTCCGCAAAGAACTGTGCTCCGCCCACAATGGACTTTTCTCTGGTATTCCAGGGACGCATATAGCTGCCACTTTGCTTGGCATACCAGATTCCTCTCTCGATGGCTCCCATCTTTCCGTCCTGGTAAGCTCCGATATTAAAATAATTATAATGTCCGCTACTTCCGGAAATAGAACCGCTGGTTCCTTTTCCCTGCTCCTGTAAAATCATGGAAGCCAGAACATAGGGATTCTGCTTAGACTGCTCTGCAGCCTTCATAATGATACTCACATAATCCACACCGCCTGCATTGGTTCCGCTGTTTGTATTGGAATTGTCTGTAGATGCCGCTGTGGTTTCGGAAGGAATAACCGTTCCCTCCGCATTTGATAAGGTTGTTCCCGGTTCTTCGTTGGAAATAACCACTGTTTCCGTTGAACTCTGGGCAGAGGAAGCATCTCCTCCGCTGTTTCCCCCATTTCCACCGGCTTGACTTCCGCTATCCATAAAGCTACCCTTTAGCATAGCTACCAAACCGTCTCTGGTTTGCTCATCAGGATTATAGCTATGGAGTAAGAATTGGAAAATGTAGGACTCATCCAAAAAGTTTCTGGGATCCATATAGTACGCAGTTAATTGTCTGGAGGCACCAACCCAGGTAGGACCGTCAAATCCTACCCATGTTCCTGTATTCCAGTCATATTTTCCCTGATCGGTGGACTTCCAGGATGAAATAGCATTCTTGTCTACAAGACTGCCTGTTCCTTCCATTTCACCGTCTAAAACTCTCTGCCAATCCAAATTGGTATGTAAAGCCTTAAACTGCCAGTTAGGGAACTCTGCATGAAGGGCTCTTAAGCCGTCCTTATAGGCTTCCGGAAAGCCCTGTTGATTCAAAGCGTTCTCAAAGGCCTCATCCCTTTGGTATTGAACCGGAAATTTTACAAAATCGGAACGGATATATCCGTTTCCCCCCTGGAAGCTAACCGGATACCAGCTTTCTCCGGAGGAGTTTTGTACCGGATCCCCTACTTTTACGGCTGTATTGGAATAAAGGTTCGTCACCTTTTTACTGTTTTTATTGGCTTCAGCCCTTACATTGACCATACTGCCTTTAATTACGGCATCCTTTTCTGCAGCAAAAGCTTGCGTAGCAAAAATACTGCTCAAGATTAATCCTAAACTTATAAAACCTCTCCAACTTGTCTTTATCATTTTTCTCCCTGCCCTTTACGCCAAAGAAGGATGTTCTCGAAGAAGCATCTCTTTGTGATCCATCAGGGAAAAAATCCCTGTCTTTATACATCTGCATTTCTATCGGAAATTATAAAGATTAAAAAATAATTTTCAATGAAGATTTTCTTGCATCATTTTAATTTTTTTATTTCCTCCCGTCAATGCTTCTTGGAATTATTCAGACAAATGACAAAGAAACGTAATGAACGAGGATATAAAGAGATTATAGCTGGAATGAATTTATCCTCTACCGTATAGCTTTTGGAACGGGACACGCTCTCGCTAACCTCGCCACGTAACGGCACTAAGCTTTCACAAAACAAAAGCTAAGAGCCGACGGGCTCAGATTGTCCCTTATCAAAAGCTATCCAAGAAGAGATAAATTATGATACTCCTCTGCTTATAGACTCTAAAATAATGTAGAAGGAAGCAAAAAGGGCTGCAAAAATCAAGATTCGGAAGAAATTTTCGACAATATAGGTCTGAATGCGGGGTAGTCTGAGCCAACCGGTACTTGCGAAAAACAAGTGGAACGTAGTTTTTCGCTTAGTATCCGCTGTGAGGCGAGGCTAGCGAGAGCGTGCCCCGTTTCAGACCTATATTGCTGAAATTTCTTTATGAGCTTAATTTTTTACAGTCCTTTTTTGCTTCCTTCTGTATTGTTTTTTCTACCTCGTATTACACCGGGTAGGCTTTATTTTCTTTGTCCGCGTTCTTTAACGCGATGCCGGATTTCTGAGCATCTCTGTACTGGAAGAAGTCCTTGGCTACCTGAGGGAATAATGCATAAGACAGTACGTCTTCCGGCTGCTGTGTCCATTCCTTACATTCTTCCTTAAACTGCTCAAGCTGTGGGGGAATATGATCTGCAGGGCGATCTGTCATCTGCTTCTCTCCCTTTAAGACCTTCTTCAGCATTTCTTCATCCATAGGCTTTACGGTTCTACCGAACTCTCCCGCAACCAGCTTATAAGACTCCTTGGGAACCATCTTATAACGCTCTCCGGTAATAACATTCATTACCGCCTGGGTTCCTACAATCTGAGAAGAAGGAGTAACCAGTGGCGGCTCTCCAAAGTCCTTACGCACTCTTGGAACCTCCTCCAAAACCTCCTGAAGCTTCTCGTCCTTTCCTGCCTGATGAAGCTGGGAAATCAGGTTGGATAACATTCCTCCGGGAACCTGATACTTTAAGGCCTTAATATCTACGCCCAATACCTTTGTGGAAAGGA
>NZ_DBHIGR010000135.1:0-6294 GCF_057249185.1 Oribacterium sp. | reverse complement strand
ATGAAGAGGGCAGCGAAGGTTATGGAATCTTTAAGGCTTGGGAGTATGATATTACAGACTATAGAAAAGAGTTCTTTACCGAAATGAAAAAGCATATACAAGATAGAGATATTTCTTTTAAAGTTCCTCTTACTGAGGAAAATCGAAGTAAAGACTTAGCTTTTTTAATCAATGGTGTGAATGATATGTTGGACAATCTTGATATAGCAGCTAAATATCAATTTACTATCAAAGATGGTGCTGCTAGTTTTAATTTTGAGTACTCTTAAGTAATTGGATAATAAAGCAAATTGCTATTTTTGATAGCAATTTATAGTCTTGAAAACATTCCCGCAAAAAGTCAGGCAGTAGAATTTCTACTGTCTGATTTTTTTTTTACCCAACGACTTTTTGACAGAGGGAATTCTTAATATTATTATCGATGTACTGCCTATGGTATTACTCTGTAGAATGGCTTGGAGCATTGAGAATAAGCTTTCTATAGTCTTGCAAAATATTTATAGCAAAAAGAAGAGTGTTTATTCGCTATGGAATAAAAAGCAGATTTATTTAACAGAAGATAGTGACAGGAGTAAGGAGACGGTATTTCCTTTTTCTTCTCTTCTTAGTATTGGACTTTATCTAGTACTCTTGTATTTCTTATCGGAGAATAATTTTGTATTATGCTTGGCTTCCTTTTCTGCTGTCCTATCTGTTTGTTTTCTGCAGTCTTTGGGTGATGAAAAAATACAATGGAAAAGAGGGCTTACGTATGCTTGCCTTGCCCCGTTTATAGACCTATACTGCGTAAATACTTTATCGTTTTTAATTTACCATCTCTTTTATGCAATACTCCTTGCAAGTTCTCGTAAAAATTGCGATAATAACCCTTAAAAAATGCTAACAATTTTTGTTTTATAAGGAAGGGCTTATGCAGGAGAATAGAAGTTACTATAAGAAAAAAATCATCTTGTTTTTGTTTATTATTACTGTAATCTTCGGACTACAAACTCTTTACAGCTATTACAGTGCCAAGATTTCAGACCCTTTACAGCTTCTTTCCGCAGTTTTATATGGCACCATTAAGCTGTTTTTATTTGTTTCTCCCATTTCCGCGGAGGAAAAGACCAGCTTTTTTTATGAGTTTGCCAAGTGGATGGCGCCGATTTTAACTTCCGCATTTATCTTTACGCAGATTTCCAACATTTTACTCCATGCGAAAAATATGCTTTTAAACAGAGCCAGCATTCATCATGTACTGGTTTTTGAAAATAGCGAGATGGGAGAGACTCTCATCAGTAACTTAATGAAGGAAAAAGCTCCTTATAAGATTTCTCTGATTTCCAAGAATTTTCTGGATGATCGCCTAAAGAATAAATACGAAAAAAAGGGCATTGCCACCTATCAGATTGACTTTGAGCATTGTGATGAAAATGAAGCCGGAGAGCTTTTTGCGGCTTTGCATATCAACCATGCAAAGTATATCTTTTTCTGTGCAGAAAATGATCTGGAAAATTATGCCCTCTATGCCAATGTCATAAAGCGCATTAAACCGAAAAGAGCCATTAGCTGCTATGCGCATTGTAGCTCCAACACGGTTGTTGGCTATATGGAAGAGCTGCTTTCAGAGGAAAGAAAGCGGGAAGAGCTTCTAAAGAAGATAGACACGGTGCATTTTAACCAAAAGGATTTGACCGTTCGGATGCTTCTGGCTGTTCCGGAAGTGAAGGAGAGTATTTACCGGAGTCTAGAAGGTATTTCCGGGGAAACGAATAGGGTGGATACTATAGAGGAAGCTATTAAGCCGGCACATATCCTGCTTTTTTCTGTAAATGAATTGACCCTTCCTCTACTTAAGCAGCTGGCGAATGATGCAACGGTTTCTTTGACAAGAAATCCCAAAATCAGCATTTTAGCAGAGAATGCTTCCCATAAAATGCAGGAACTTTTGGATTTCAATGCTCCGGAAAAGGAAGGCTTACTAAGGGCTTTGGATTTGGAATGCATAGACTTAGGCTATGAGCAGAGGAACTTGCAAAACTATCTGAAAGAATTAAGCAGGGAAGACAGTCCAGCACTTGTTTTCCTGATGCAGGAGGATGTGGTAAAGAGCTTAAAGGCACTGAATCTCATTGACCGGTATTTTGTAAATATCCCTAAGATTATTCGAAATATTTCCAATGTGGATTTAAGCCATGTACTTCCCAAAACCAGAGAGAAAATCAAGGTTTTCGGTGATCTTTCTGAAATTATGTGCAGTGAAGTCTTGATTCGGGCATCTTTGGACAATCGGGCGAAGCAGTTCAATGATTCTTACAACAAGGCTTCCGGAGCTGCCGGCATGGGAGAGGGAAGCAAGTGGAATGAATTATCCTATGTAAAGAAGAACTCTTCCAGACAGTCTGCCACCCACGCAGGGATTAAAGAGGAGATTATCAAAAGGGTATTGGCAGGAAAGTCAGAGCAGGAGATTAGGGGCTATCTATCCGAGAAACTGGAGGAATTTAAAAAGCTTCAGGAAGCACAAAGGCTTGGCGGAGAGAATAGAAAAGAAGAGTTTCAACAAAGTTTTAGAAGCTACCTTTCCGAAAACCCCTTACTGGATTTTCTTTCCCGACTGGAGCATAAGAGATGGTGTAACAGCTACTATGCCATGAACTTCCGTTATGGAGAGAAGAAGGATGAAAATCTAAAGACCCACCCCTGTTTGATTGAAGACTGGGGAGAAATCATTGGGGAGAAGTTCGACATTTGTCACCCGGAATATGATTTGCTCTCTGTCTTTACTCTCTTCCGAAAAGAGGAAGAAGAGCTCTAATCTCACAGCGTCAAGATTAGACTTTAAAGCTTAGATTTAGCAATAGAGTAATTGTAGAGCCTTGAAGAATAAAAAGAATCAAAAGAATAAAAAGAATCAAAAGAATCAAAAGAATAAAAAGAATCAAAAGAAATGAGGATAGAGAATGGAAAAAGAATTGGAACAAAATGCTCCAATAGTAGAGGAAGAAAGCTTGCAAAATTACAGACAGGATTCCGACAGCTCTAAAGAGCTGGAAAAGGCGGCAAAGGAGTTTAAGGAAAAGGAATATAAGTTTGATGCCTTTATCAGCTATCGCCATGTGGAGCCGGACCAGAGTATTGCGAAGCAGCTGCATCAGATGATTGAAAGTTTTAAGCCTCCCAAGGAGTTTAATAAGGAGGGGAAGAAAACCACCTTCCGAGTCTTCCGTGACAGAGAGGAGCTTGCGGCAAGAGACCTAAGCAGCTCCATTGAAGAGGCCTTGGCGGAAAGTCGCTATCTGATTGTTCTTTGTTCAAAGAGAACGCCCCTGTCCGAGTGGTGTGAGAAGGAAATTCGTACCTTCAGACAGCTTCACGGAGATGAGCGCATTATTCCGGTGCTGATTGAAGGAGAGCCGGATGAAGCTTTTCCTGCACCCTTGAAACAATTAAAAAGAGGGGCGGATCAGAGTCTTGCGGATGTATTGGCGGCGGATATTCGTCCGGATGAAGTCTTGCGAAAGGACTTTCCGGGTTACGAAGAGATCCAGAAAAAAGACAGCAGTAAGCTGCAAAGCTTAACAAAGCAGGCCCTTCATTTGCTGAAAACCGAAAAGTACCGTATTATGGCAACCATCTTAGGTTGTACCTTTGGAGACCTTAAGCAGAGGGATAAGGAGAGAAAGAATAGGCTTATTCTGACCATATCCTCTCTTTCCGGCGCAATCTTCCTGCTCTTTGGTATCTTTATGTTTAATGCCTACCAAAAGGCAGAGCAGGCCAGACAGGAGGCAGTGCAGTCCAATGCCGGTATTTTAATGAAAAGCTCCCAAGATATGGCCAAGGAAGGAGATTACTTAAAGGCCGCTTTAGTGGCGAAGGAAGCGATGAAGCCTATTGGAAAAGGCATGAAAGCGTATCCGCAGCTCCAATCTGAGAAGATGAGCATTTTCAATGATGTGATTTATCACAGCGGTGCTTCGACCTTGACTTCCATTTCTACAAAAAACAAGTTGACTTTTATGGCTCTCAGCAATGATGAAAAGCTGGTGGCCTTCGGTTTAGGAAATGATGAAACCGCTATTGCCAAGGTGGAAAATGGAGAAATTATCAAGAGATTACCGGGACATAGCCAACAGGTAAAGCTTTTAACATTTTCCAAGGATGATAAGCTCTTGGTTTCCGCTGCTTTCGACAATAGTATCATTGTCTATGAAGTAGAAAGTGGAGAGGAGAAGGCAAAGCTGGAGATTCCGGGAGTCCCTATGCTGGGGCGTTTTTCCGGAGATAATTCACAGTTTTTCTATGTAAGCTTTACCAATACTTCTGCGGACTTTTACGTTTTTGATGCCAATACCTGGCAACAGCTTAGTACATTTTCTATCCAGGAAACGGTAAAATATGCAGATATTAAGAGTGATGGTTCAGAGGTACTTATCACTTTAGGCAACAATGATGAAAATCAACTGACAAGGAGAAGCCTTAAGGATGGCAGTGTTATTTCTACTATTGATCGGATAGGTAGAACTTCTCTCGATGGATCCAATTTTATGCTTCCTTACAAATCCGCCTTTTATTCCAATGACGGGAAGTCTATTATTTTGTTAACGGATGACGAGCTTCAAAAAATTTCTTTGGAGGATCATCAAGTTCTCTTCAGTGAGAAGATCAGCACTGCAACTACCTTGAATAAGCCCCTAGTGGAAAGTGAGAATGGGGAAAAAATTGCTATAAACAGCTATGGCAAGATCCTGATTCTCAATGGAGAAACCGGAGAAAGCATAGATGAAGTATCTTTTGGTGACTTGGATTTAAAATATTTTGCGTATAATACAGAACAAAACATGGTTGCAGGCTTTGGAGAAGCAGGGATTTACTCCATTTGGAAGGATAAGGTGATTACGGATGACAGGCTGTATCTGGGGGGGATAGCACCTTCTGAAATCTACTTCTTAAAGGATGGCAGCAAGATTTTGACCAATTCCCATGAAGGCCAAAGCATTAAGATTATTGATACCAAGTCCAGAATTTCCTCGGAGCCGGTGCAGGGCAGAATTATTGCATCCTCCAATGATTCCTCCAAGCTTCTTCTCTTTAACGGGACGGATTTCCTGCTCTCCACGGATAACGGGAAGACCGGGAAAACCATCACCAATGAGAACACGGTGATTTACGGCTTGATGACCAGTACAAAACAAAACGTCCTGTCCAACGACGGAAAATACTATGCCTATGTCGGGCAAATGACGGATACCGGAAACCCCGGGCTGGTACTTTACAATGTGGAAAGTCGGGAATCCAAAACCGTGGAAATCCCTTCTGCTTATCCGGCTCTACGCTTTTCCGATGATGGAAAGAAAATCTATTTGCAGGATAAGAAGGAAGGCTTAAAGATTTATAGCGTAGAGGATTTAAGCCTGCTGGATACTATCCCGGAAATTACGGATTCTTCCTTGAATATCTTGGTTTCTGAAGACGATAAGATACTTCTTGTCAATCGATTTTCAGGAACAGCCTCTCTGTATGATTTGGAAACGAAGCAGCATTTAGAGGACATTCCGGGGGAGGTGCTGAATCTTAAGCATCAAGAGGAGGAAATCATCCTAAAGGGCATACAGAACAATACGGCCTTTACTTGGAGCAGTAAGACCGGTCTTAAGAGTCTGGACATGGATGAAGCGCTCACCCAGACGCCGGTAAGCTTCGATGATGTAAATCTGTATAATGAAAAGGAAAATCTGCTTCTTCTGATTCGAAATAATGATACGGAGCGAAAGGCCTATGTGGTGGATTTTGCCACGGGACACCTGATGATGAGCTTCACCCCTTCTGTAAAGCGCTATCTTGTCAATGGGCATATCTCGCCGGAGGGAAATGTGATTATGGTGGATCAGAGCTTTAATACCATTACCGCAACGGACAACTCCGGAGTTCAGGACTATATGACTGCGGCGGTGTATCATATCCTGAGCAATGAGGAGGTTTCTGCAGAGGTGGATAAGATTCTTGCGGGAAGAACATTGACACAGGATGAGAAGGTACAGATCGGTATCAGTACGGAATAAGTCGATTCTAATTGTGGATATCGCTTTTCTGCAAAGCCGTTCGAAAGCTTGAATTTTACTGTACCCATATCAGTGGACAGAGAAGGTTTGAGTCCCCCACAATAATGGACAGATGGGGAGTTATAAAAGTATTTTAAAAGTAAAATAGACAAGGGGCTATAAAAATCATAGCTTTTCACCGAGGGTAAAAAAAGTTTTTGATTTCTACAGCTCCTTGTTTATTCGCTTAATATCGGCTAAAATAGAATAG
>NZ_DBHIGR010000134.1:0-6339 GCF_057249185.1 Oribacterium sp. | reverse complement strand
AAGGGAGAACATTTTCCCTGTCATGTGAATCTCATTCCGGTGAATCCTATTAAAGAAAGGACTTTTGCACCGCCGGACCGGAAGAGGGTGTATGCTTTTCAGGAGTATTTACAGAAAAGAGGCATTACCTGCACGGTAAGAAGAGAGATGGGGGCAGATATTGCCGGAGCTTGCGGACAATTACGAAGGGATGGAACAAAAGGGGCTTAAGATGGAGTTTTTTGCAAAAACGGATCAGGGAAAAATGCGAAAAATGAATCAGGATTTTCTTTTCGCCACAGGGGATGCTCTGGGCAAATTTCCCAATCTTTTTCTTTTGGCAGACGGAATGGGAGGGCACAGAGCAGGGGATTTTGCTTCCCGTTATTTGGTGGAAAGTTTGACGACGCTTTTGAAACAGACGGAAGAACTGCCTTTGGTACGAAGCCTGGAGAAGGCTATACAGAAGATGAATCTGGAGCTGCTTCGTCTTTCCCAAAGCAATATTCATTTGCAGGGGATGGGAAGTACGCTGGTAACCGCCTTTGTAGAGGGAAACAGCATTGTATTTTCCAACGTGGGAGACAGCAGAGCTTACCTTTTTCAAAGAAATCGCCTGCGTCAAGTGACCAGAGACCACAGCTATGTGGAGGAGATGATTCAGAGAGGGAAAATGATTCGAGGCTCTGAGGAATACCAAAAGAGTAAGAATATGATTACCCGGGCGGTTGGCGTGGAAAAGTACCTGGAAGTGGACTTCTTCGAGGAGGAGTGGGAGGAAGGAGATTTATTTTTCCTTTGCTCCGACGGCCTTAGCAATATGGTGGATCAGGAAAGTATGGTACAGATTTTAAAGGATGATTCCAGTTTGGAAGAAAAGGGAGAGGCTTTGATTACCTTAGCCAATATTAATGGGGGAAAAGACAATATCGCCTTGATTTTGGTGAGACCAGGAAAGGAGCAGGGATAATGAAGTGGGAAAAAGGTACTCTGCTGCAAGACCGTTATAGCATCGAGGCTCTTATTGGCGAGGGAGGCATGAGCTATGTCTACCGTGCCAGAGACCAGAAGCTGGGTCGTACCGTAGCAATTAAGGTTTTAAAGTCCGACTATGCGGAGGATCAGGAATTTGTCCGAAAATTCCAGGATGAGGCCAAGGCTGCCGCAAAATTGAATCATCTGAATATTGTCTCCGCCTATGATGTTGTGGATGAAGGGGATACCCACTTTATCGTCATGGAATTAGTGGAGGGGATTACCTTAAAGAATTATATTCACAGAAAGGGAAAATGTTCCGAGCGAGAAGCCATCGGCATTGCCCTGCAGCTTGTGGAAGGTATGGATACCGCACATAAGATGGGCATTGTGCATAGAGACATTAAGCCCCAGAACATGATTGTCAGCACCGAAGGTGTGGTGAAAATTGCCGACTTCGGAATTGCCCGGGCGGCCAGTCAGGAAACGGCCAATACGGCGGTGATGGGTTCCGTGCATTATATTTCTCCGGAACAGGCGAGACGAGGAGTTTCCGACCAGCGTTCCGACATTTATTCCCTGGGCTGTACGATTTATGAAATGCTTACCGGAAAGCTTCCCTATGAGGGAGAGAATTCCATGGCGGTGGTTTTTTCCCACATGGAAGATCCCATTCCCCGGGTAAGGGATTTGGAGCCGGAGGTTTCCCCTTCCCTGGATTATGTGGTTTGGAAGGCTATGCAGAAAAAGCCCTCTGCCCGTTATCAGACCGTGGAAGAGTTGCGGGATGACTTGAATCTTGCTTTGGAAGATCCGGAAGCCAAGTTTTTAAACGATAGACAGGATGAAGGAGACGAGTCCGTATCCCGTCAGGCCAGACAGGAAATGGATAAAGGCATTTCCCGGCTGTATAAAGCATTGGCCATTTTGTCCGTAGTTTGTATCCTGGGTGTATTTCTTTTCTTAGGCTTTAAATTAGTGGGCATGCTTCGTTCGGTAAAGGATCTTTCGCCCAAGATGGAAAGCGCGACGGAGAAGGAAACGGAGGAAAGCACTCAGGTGGCGATTACTATTTCCGCCTTGGACAGCTTACTGCCGGATATTGTGGGAAAGACCATCCCCGAGGCGGAGAAATATCTCTCCTCCTATGACATTAAGATTTACCCGGAAAAGGAGGAATTTTCCGAGAAATACGAGGAAGGACAGATTATTTCCTACCCAAGCGGAAAATATGGGGTAAGGAGCAGATTATATGTTACGGTCTCCAAGGGAAGTAAGGTGCTTGTATTCTATGATAAGGAGCATCCTGAGGACTTAACGAAGCTTCAACAGATGGAGCTCAGCACGGTTGAGAAGGAATTGAAGGATAGAGAAATTCCCTACAAGGTCGTAGAGCAAATGTCGGATACGGTGGAAAAGGGATATCTGATCAGTACCAACAAGGCGGATACATCGGAGCCGGGAGAGCTGGAGCTTGTGGTCAGTACAGGAGTTCCGGATAACTGGGCCGTAGTTCCTGATCTTACTAATCTTTCCGAGAAAGAAGCCATTTCCGCCCTGGAGGGTGCCGGTTTGGAAGCCGGAGTGATTTCCTATATCCCCAGCACAAGTGTAGCAAAGGGAGTGGTGTTGAAGCAGTCCGTGGCAAAGGATAGCTATGTGGAAAGAGGACAGGCAATTCCCTTCAGTGTAAGCTCCGGTCCGGATGGGGAAAGTAGTACAAAGCTTGCTCCTTCCGATGACAACAGCAAGGCCTGGGTATCCAGCATAAATCAAACTGTTGTTTTGGGAAGCGGCGGTCCCGGAGTCGAGGGAACTGTCCTTGTGGTGGTTTATCTTCGACAAGATGTAAATGGAGAAAGCAGGTACACAACCCTGCAAGCCGCAAGATCCTATGTGATCGGAAGCGAAATGCAGTTAAGCATCAGCCGAATCAAGGGAATTGCCGGACTTTCCAAGGGAACCGTGGAAGTAGTGGATGCGGAGAAGGATAGGGTTCTGGCCGCCTATGATCTGGATTTTGCTCCGGAGGCTTAGGATGATAGGAAAGATAATTAAAGGCATCGGCGGATTTTATTATGTGGATACCAAGTCGGGAGTCTTTGAATGTCACGCCAAGGGGCTTTTTCGAAACAAGAAAGAGAAGCCCCTTGTGGGAGACATGGTGGAAGTGGAAGAGGTTCCTGACACGGAAAAAGAGATGGTGGGCCAGATTCTAAGGATTCTCCCCCGAAAAAATGAATTGATTCGCCCCTTAGTGAGTAATATCGATCAAGCGGCACTGGTCTTTGCGGTGAAGGAGCCTGAGCCCTCCTTCCCTTTGATTGACCGTTTTCTTTTGCATCTGGAGGCAAGGGAGATTCCCTGTATGCTTTTCTTTAATAAGAGAGATTTGCTTTCAGATTGTGAAGCGGATTATCGGGAGAAAATGCAGAGAATCTATGAAAAAGCAGGTATTCCGGTTTATTTCTTCCAAAGCAATACGAAAGAAGACCGGGAGGAGATTCTAAGTCTCCTAAAGGGAAAAACCACGGTTTTCTCAGGACCCTCCGGTGTGGGAAAGTCCAGTATGATTAATCTTTTACTGGAAGACAGGAGGATGGAAACCGGAAGTCTTTCCGAAAAAATCAAAAGGGGAAAGAACACCACAAGACATGCGGAATTTTTCTCTCTGGGAGAAGATAGCTATGTCCTGGACACTCCCGGCTTTACCTCTTTATTTCCACCGGATATTTCTCCGGAGAATCTTCGTTACTTCTATCCGGAGTTTGAAGAGTATCGGCAGTCCTGTCGTTACAATACCTGCTATCATTTGGGAGAGAAGAAGCAGGACTGCGGGGTAAAGCAGGCGGTGGAAAAGGGAGAGATTGCCCTGGAGCGTTACGAAAGCTACAAGAGCTTATATCAGGAGATTGTAGAGGAAAGAAAGAATTATTAAGGAGGTTTCCGTGAAAAATCGATTATCCCCGTCTATATTGGCGGCAGACTTTTCCGCCTTACAGGAGGATGTGTCTTTAGCTGAAGCTGCAGGTGCGAAAAGCTTTCATTTTGACATTATGGACGGGCATTTTGTACCGAATATTTCCTATGGAGCAGGGATTGTTTCCGCCTTACGGAATAAGTCCAAGGCCTTTTTTGATGTGCACCTGATGGTGGAGGAGCCGGATTGCTTTTTCCCGGATTATAAAAAGGCGGGAGCAGACAGGATTTCCGTGCATGTGGAGGCGGTAAAGCATTTGGATCGTTCCTTACAGGCGATACGAGAGCTTGGCATGGAAGGGGGAGTGGCTTTAAATCCAGCCACATCCCTGTCAACGATAGAAGAAATCCTGCCCATTTGTCCCTATATTTTGATTATGTCCGTAAATCCGGGCTTTGGAGGACAGAGCTTTATCCCCTATACCTTGGAGAAGATTAAAAGGCTTCGGAAAATGGCAGAGGAGAGAGCCCTTCCTTTGGAAATCGGTGTAGACGGAGGTGTGAAGCTGGACAATATTTCCCCTATCCTGGAAGCCGGCGCCAACTTTATCGTGGCAGGCTCCTCCGTATTCGGAAAAAAAGAAGAAATCGGAGAAAGGGTAAAGAGTTTTAATAAGGTTCTTGAAAATGCCTAGGGGACAGTTTATAGTAAGGTAATAAAATAAAGGAGGGTCAGAGAATGCTGGATATTAAGTTTGTGAGAGAGAATCCTGAAGTTGTAAAAGAGAATATAAGAAAGAAGTTCCAAGATGAGAAGCTGAATCTTGTGGATGAGGTTATTTCTCTGGATGTGGAAGCCAGAAAGGTGCAGATGGAAGCGGACGAGCTTCGTAGTAAAAAGAATCAGGTTTCCAAGCAAATCGGAGCTTTGATGGCGAAGGGAGAAAAGGAAGCTGCAGAAAAGGCTAAAGAAGAGGTAGCTACATTCTCCCAGAGGCTGGCAGAATTAGAGGAAAAGGAGCCGGCTTTACAGGAAGAAATTTTAAAAAGAATGATGGTTATTCCGAACATCATTGACCCCTCCGTACCTATCGGAAAGGACGATTCCTGCAACGTGGAGAATGAGCGTTTCGGGGAGCCTGTGGTTCCATCCTACCCCATTCCTTACCATGCGGATATTATGGACAGCTTTTCCGGTTTGGATTTAGATGCAGCAGGAAGAGTTGCCGGAAACGGTTTCTATTATCTGGTGGGAGATGTGGCAAGACTTCACTCTGCAGTGCTTTCTTATGCCAGAGATTTTATGATTGACAGGGGCTTCACCTATGTGATTCCTCCCTATATGATTCGTTCCAAGGTTGTGGACGGCGTAATGTCTTTCGCGGAAATGGATGCCATGATGTATAAGATTGAGGGAGAAGATCTTTACTTAATCGGTACCTCCGAGCACTCCATGATTGGACGTTTTATCGATCAGATTTTGCCGGTAGAGTCCCTTCCTTTGACCTTAACCTCCTACTCCCCCTGTTTCAGAAAAGAAAAGGGATCCCACGGTATTGAGGAGAGAGGTGTTTATCGTATCCACCAGTTTGAAAAGCAGGAAATGATTGTAGTTTGTGAGCCGGAAGAGGCTATGGACTGGTATAACAAGCTTTGGCAGAACACCGTAGACTTTTTCAGAAGTCTGGAGATTCCTGTTAGAACACTGGAATGCTGTTCCGGAGATTTGGCGGATTTGAAGGTTAAGTCCTGTGACGTGGAAGCTTGGTCCCCCAGACAGAAGAAGTATTTTGAGGTAGGTTCCTGCTCCAACTTGGGAGATGCACAGGCAAGACGTTTAAAGATTCGTGTTAAGGGGGCGGATGGTAAGAATCATTTAGCCTTTACCTTAAACAATACCTGTGTGGCACCACCCAGAATGCTGATTGCTTTCCTGGAGAACCATTTACAGGAAGACGGAACGGTAACGATTCCCAAGGCTTTACAGCCTTATATGGGAGGCAAGGAAGTTTTGATTCCCAAGTTCAATTCCGTAGAAAAAGAAAAAAATGCATTAAATTAATGTTTTTTCCAAATATTGTAACGGAGATGCCGCTTCTTTTGTCCTATCAAAAGAAGCGGTTTTATCGTTGTGAAACATTCTCATTGCGTAGTAAGAGGCAATCCTCTATACTAGCTTAATATTAGGGAAAATAGGCTTTTCGCATAGAAAGGAAAAACATGGAACCCATTATTTCCGTGAGGGATTTATATAAAATATTCAAGATAGGAGATACGGAGGTATATGCCTTAAACGGATTGAACTTTGACATCTATCAGGGAGAATTTATTGCCATCGTGGGTACCTCCGGTTCCGGAAAGTCCACCTGCCTAAATATGCTGGCAGGCTTGGAAAAGCCCAGCAAGGGCAGTATCACCATTACCGGAGAGTCCATTGAAAAAATGAATGAGAAACAGCTGGTGGCT
>NZ_DBHIGR010000133.1:0-6350 GCF_057249185.1 Oribacterium sp. | reverse complement strand
TAAAATGAAAAAAGATGAGGGACAGGGTTCCCTCATTTTTTCTTTTAGTAGAAACATTTTCATTAAGTGACTTTTCTTGGAGATTTAGGTCAATAAAGATTTAATATTTTAGAAAGCTTAATTATATTGCAATTTTTTTAGTTAAGTGCTAAAACCTATCACAATAGACAATAGCATACGGGTGAAAAGTACGGCGGACAATTATCTTCATTGAGAAGGCATTGAAAGTTTGGATTATATTTTGGAAGGAAGGACATCTCCAATCTATTTCCACAAATTTGAAAGGGGTGATTCTTATGATTAGTTTCCTTTTTCAGTATCCTTATAGTAGAGTGCTTATTTTAGCTTTTGCACTTGGACTGATTTACTTTATTTCTTCAAAGAGAAAGTATAGCTACGGGCATCGCTGGGGATTGATTAACTATATGGCATTGCTTGTGTTGATTTATCTCATTCCTCATAGCATAAGCCATAGGGATTTATCCATCCCGCAGATCCTTCAGGATATTGAGTTGAATCCGTTCTTGTTTTTAAGATACAACATGCTATCCAATCTTATAATTGTAGTATCATTTCTTCCCTTACCGGGACTTCTCTTTTCCGTAGTGAAGGAGAAAAAGAAGGTACTTCTCTATGCGGTATTGATTGGATTTGGTATTGAATGTATTCAGCTTCTTTTGAATATCCTATTCCATTCCCCGATTTTTGTGGTGGATGTTAATGATTTAGTCTTGTATACTTTGGCAAATTTCATTGGATACTCTCTGTTCCTTCTTTTACAGAACAGAAATATATCCATGCCTCTTGGGACTCAAAAAGCTTAAGGTATAATGGACGATTCAAGAATTAGAATCTCTTGAATTCGTGAAGAACATTTCAAAATTCTAAGTTCTTACGAAAGTTTTACAAAACTCTGTATCTTTTTCCCCGTGGATTGTCATGATAACGAAAAACGGATATACTGATAAAGCCGGTGAGATACCGGCTTTATTTTTCATTGTGAGGGGTAAGTTCTCTATGTTAAAAAGAGTTTCATTATTAATGATATGCCTTCTTGGCGTTTTATTTTTTTCCTTCTCGGCTTTTGCGAAGGAGCAGTTACAGCTTCATGTGGAATATGTGGAAGGAAAGGTAAACGATCCTGTCAGCAAGTCTGCCAGAGTAGCTTACATTGTCCATGAGAATCCGGTATTCTCCGTATCCGGTAAGGGAGAAGTAGAGGTTGTTGCTTACAAGAACACCTACCTACAGGATGAGGACAAGGGTGTTCGCAATCGTTTATGGAAGAAGACCGTAAAGGACGGAGAGCAGTTTAGCTTTATTCCTGAGGAAGAGTTCCGAAATGCTGAAGAAGAGGGAACACTTTATGGACTTTCCGATTGTTATGTGTTGCGGATTCAGGAAAAGGGTAGCCCGGATTATCAGGAAGTTTTCGTAGGTGTTGTAGAAGAGAATACCTTTAAGGACTTCCAGGCTAAGGCGAAAGAGAAGGAAGCACGCTTAGAACAGAAGATGAAGGACTTAGGTCCTGCGGCTAAGAAGACCGCATAATAAAAGAAGGAAGAGAGGAAGCATATCCAAGCGGATGGATTCCTCTTTTTTAATAGTAAAAAATATGTAACGCATCAACTAAGAGGAAAGACCATGAAAAAAGTATTGCTTTTAATGAATGCACAGAGTGGACAGGGGAAGGGAAAGGAGCTTTGCTATCGAGTGGTAGAAGGTCTTTCTTTATTAGGCTGTATCGTAACGGTCTTTCCTATTCTTCCCAAGCATAAGAACTTACGAACGGAAGAGCTGATAAAAAAACTGGGTAAAGATTTCGAGCTGATAGTTTGCGCAGGAGGAGACGGAACACTGCATTATCTTATGAATGCCATTCTGAAAGAGAAGCTGGATATTCCCATGGGCTATATTCCCTGCGGCTCCACCAATGACTTCGCCCATTCTTTAGGGATTCCCAAGGATTTAGAGGAGAATCTTCGAGCCATGGTGGAAGGAGAGCGTTTTTCTTATGATGTGGGGAATCTTCAGGGGAGATTTTTTAACTATATTGCAGCCTTTGGAGCCTTTACCAAGGTAAGCTATGGGACAGACCAGGAATTAAAAAACAATTTGGGGCATTTGGCATATTTGCTGGAATCTCTTCGTACTTTACCGGAAAATATGAGCCAGAGTATTCCCTTAAAAATCTCTGCTGAAAATTTTTCTGAAGAGGGAGAATATATTTTCGGAGCGGTTTCCAATTCCTATTCCGTGGCAGGCTTTTCAGGTCTGCCGGGACAGAACCTTCAGGAAAAGATGAATATAGATTTAGCGGATGGAGAATTCGAGGTTTTACTGATTCGTTCTCCGAAAAATATTGGAGAGCTGGGAGAGATTGTAGGAACCCTGCTTCGGGGAGACATCCCGGAAGATCACCCTTATGTGAGTTTTTTTAAAACCCGGTATCTGGAGTTTCAAGGGCAAAAGCCGGTGGAATGGACTTTGGACGGAGAGTTCGGGGGTGCCTATAAGACGGGAAATATCGAAATACATAAAAAGGCAGCAGGGATTATGCTTCCTAAAATAAAGAAGGAATAGATTCACTTCCGGATACCAAAGAATCCCCAAAATCAGACAGAAATGAAATCATACCGCTTGATTTTAGGGATTCTTTTATCTCGTAAGAACTCACATTTTATACGGAAATATTAATATCTTTATTTTTATTTCCCAAATTCTTCCAATGCCGCCGGTATGGTGGATTGCAGGTACCGCAAGATAAATCGAATACATTCCTGCTTATTAAAGGGGGACTTTTTCTGAAGATATAAGAGCAGGATTTGTGCAATGCTGGCGATATAGCTGTCCACCAGCGTATCCAAAAACTTCTGCTCGATGCCTAAGGGATTGGAAGCTTCCGTTATTTTTCCCCCATTCCTCTTCAAGACATCCTCCATCCCCTTTTCCATGGCCCAGGAGATTACTTTACGGAAGTCCTTATTTAAGAAACGAACCAAAGCATCCCTACCCATGGAATCATAGACACAGTTTACAAAATGACGGTTCTTCTCAATAGAATCAAAAACCAGGGCAAGAGAATTTTCATAGTCCTCCTGATTCTGAATTTCAAAAATCAATCTTTGGCTTTCTTGTGTTACCATCCACTCCAGAAGTCCTTGAATATCCGGAAAATAATAATAAAAGGTCTTTCGATTGATACCGACCTTCTCAATCAGCTCCCGAACGGTAATCTTTTCCAGGGGCTTTTTTTGTAAATAAAATTCCAAGGCTTCCGCCAACTGCCGTTGGGTTCTTTCTCTACATTCTTGTTTTTTCATTTTTATACCACATTTGTCCCATATTGTCCGTTTTTTTTCCCTTGCCAAAGGCTTAGGATATCTTCTGTTGCCCATATCTTTCTTTTTAGTATAGCAAAAAAAGGAGAAAAACAAAGAAAAGAGTATTGAAAATAGTATGGACAGAGAGTATAGGAAGCAGTCTTGAAGACAGTATGAGCAAAAGTATGGAGACTTGTCTTAAAAACTGTCATGAAAACAGAATGGTCTTAAAGACAAAAGTAGGGTAGGAATTTTATAGAACAAGGAGGGTACAAGCATGAAAAATCAGAAAATATACAATAGAGCAATAGTAAACCATCAAAACGGTAATCAGAATGACAATCAGAAGAATACTCGAAATGCTAAGCAAAGGAGTAGTGCAAGGAATAAGCAATGGAAAAGAGGGATTTGTATTGCTCTTTGTTTAAGTCAGGTCCTTGCCCTGTCCATCTCGGCTTTGGCAGAGGTGCAAAAGCCCCGCTATCATGAGAACTACTATGCCTTATTAAGCCCCACCGGAGAATTCAAGCAGGGATCTTTGGTAAGAGAGTATGAAACCAAGGGCTATTCCAGTCTTACAGATTATGGAACTTATGAAAATGTAAAAAATCTTAGCAACAGTGTAGCGGTAGAGTCCAATGGAAATCAGCATACCTTGGATTTGTCCAAGGGAAATGTGGACTCTCTCTTTTTGGAGGGAGAAACTGCAGAACCTTATAGTCTCTTGCCTTGGAGTATTCAGATTCGCTACGAGCTAAACGGTTTGGAGGTACAGCCGGAAACCCTTGCGGGAGAGAAGGGCTTGGTGAAAATTCATGTGCAGTTTACAAAGAATCCCAATGCTCAGGATTATGCGGCGAAAAACTATGTGATGATGGCCAGAAGCAGTTTTAGCGCAGAGGACATTTTATCCCTAAAGGCGGAGAAGGCTCAGGTGGTATCTTTGGGAGAAAAGAAGGAAGTGATTTTCGTCCTCCTTCCCGGAGAGGAAGACGACTTTACCATTGAGGTGGGAAGCAACTCCTTCAGTTTTTCCGGTTTACAATTTCAGATGGCTCCCCTTCGTTCCTCTCAGGTGGAGAAAATTACGGATTTACGAGAGGCAAAGGAAGAGTCGGAGGACTCCTACCATGCCCTAAAGGACGCAGGAAACAGCCTTTTGGATTCCTTGGATGCCTCTCAGAAATCCGTGGAAGCGATGCGGAAAAACATTAACAACAGTGAAGCTCTACTTCGGAAGACACAGGAAGAGGGAAGAGCTTATCAAAACAATAGAGACCAAATCTATCAGGATATGGAGACTGTGAATAGCAGCATCAGCCCTCTTACGGAAAATGTGGAGGATTTCAACGGACTGAGTCGGGATGCCAAGAACAATATCAGCGAAAGCCAGAGCAATATGAATCGTTTGCAAAATGCCATGCTTGAGCTGGAGGATTCTTTGGTAGCCCTTCGGGGAGATGTACCCGGTCAGACAGAGATTGATAAGGCACAGCAGAGTCTTAGTCAGGTGGAAGCCTTACTTTCCGCAAAAAAGCAGGGATCCGTACAGAACAGCTTAGCGAATTTATCGGCTAAGCTGGAGGGTTCTCCTTTGAAGGATCAGATTATGGCTCTGGTGCAGGAATATATTTCTATGCAGGCAGAGGAGGCCGGTACAGAGGCGGAGATGCAGAAGCTTGCAATGGAAAAGCTAAGTCCTGCCTTAAAGGAATTTTCCTCCAATGCCCATTCCGGACTGACAAACTCTAAAGAGAGTCTTTCCGTTTTGGAAGACAACATTGAAGATGTGAAGAGATTGCAGGAAACCCTGAAAAGCTATGCGGAGAAGGGAGAGGAAACCGGCAGGAACTTAAACACGCTTTTGGAGAACAGTCAGAAAACCATGGAGGATTTACGAGGAACCCTGCAAGAGCAGGATGCTTACCTTCGGGGAAAAAGAGAGGAGGCCTATTCTTCTATTGAAAATAATTTAAATGCTACCGAGAAAATGCTGAAAAACGGAGAGGCTGTTTTGGATTCTACCGGAGCTGTTCGTAATGCCAAGGGAGAGTTGGAAGCCCTTGTGGAGAAGAAGTGGGATGAAAATGTAGGGGAAAAGTCCAGTGTTTTGGAAATTGATCCTAACAGACCCATTGAGTCCTTAATGCCTTCCGAAAATGACAATATTGTGGATGTGGCTGTGACCTTACGTACCGAAGAAATCAAAGAAGTAAAGGAAGAAACGGTAAAGACTAAAGAAACGAAAGAGCCTAGCCTCTGGGATAGACTGAGACAAGTGGCAAACAAGGTATGGAAAGGAATCACCTCTATTTTCAAAGGAGGGAAGTAAATGAGTATAAGCGAAAAATGTGCAGATTTTATTGTTAAATATAGAGAAAAAATCAGTCGAGTTTTCTGGGGGCTCTTAGGCATTTCCCTGATTCTTTGCCTCTTTGTGCAGGTGAATTACGACTTGAGTAAATATCTTCCGGAGTCCTCCCTTACTCAGCAGGGAATTCAGAAGATGGAGGATAGCTTCGGCTATCCCGGAACAGCAAGAATCATGCTGAAGGATGTTTCCATGGGAGAGGCCCTTTCCTATAAGGAGCAGATAGAGCATATTTCCGGCGTAGACCGGGTGAGTTTTTCCACAGGCTCCAAAAGTGCCTATGCTCCTGAATTTATGGAAGAAAAGGAGAAGGAAAAGGATTTAGATTATAAGGACGGAAACGCCTTATTTCATGTAGTCTTTGTAAATGGAGACAGTGACGTACAAACAAAGAAGACCCTTAGGGAAATCGAAAGCCTTTTGGGAGACAAGGCGGTGTATGCAGGCCTTGCCGTACAAAGTAAGACGGTGGAGGAACAGGTAAGCAGCCAAATGGGCTTGATTTTAGGCCTGGGACTTGGCTTTATTTTCCTGATTCTGATTATAATGACCAATTCCTACGGAGAGCCCTTCTTATTCCTGATTACCATTCTCCTGGCGGTGGGACTAAACCGGGGTACCAATGTGTTTCTGGGAAAGGTATCTTTTATCACCAA
>NZ_DBHIGR010000132.1:0-6366 GCF_057249185.1 Oribacterium sp. | reverse complement strand
CCGACGGGCTCAGACTACCCCTCATTTAGACCTATATTGCCGAAATCTATTTATTTTTTTGATTTTTTACAGCCCTTTTTGTAGGATTTTGAGAAAAGTTTTGAACGGTTCTAAATTTAAAACTAAAATTTAAAGAAGAATTAAAGCAAAAATAATTAAGTAATTAAAAATAAATCATCAAAAAAATGTAAAATTCAAGTGACTTTCCAAGGGAAGTATGTATAATAAGAACATTAAGCCTTGTATTTTTTTCCATACGAGAGGCTTGAAATTTTTAAAGAGTGAGAAGGAGACCACTATGGCAAATTTGGATTTAACACAATATGGCATTACAGGAACCACGGAAATCGTACATAACCCATCCTATGAGCTTTTGTTCCAGGAGGAAACCAGAGCGGATTTGGAAGGCTATGAGAAGGGACAGGTCAGTGAATTAGGCGCTGTTAACGTAATGACCGGTATTTATACCGGACGTTCTCCCCAGGATAAGTACATTGTCATGGATGAGAAATCCAAGGATACAGTATGGTGGACATCCGATGAGTATAAGAACGATAACCATCCTGCATCCCAGGAGGCATGGAACACTGCTAAGGAATTGGCTAAGAAGGAGCTTTCCAATAAGCGTTTATTCGTAGTGGATGCTTTCTGCGGAGCCAACAAGGACACCAGAATGGCAGTGCGTTTCATTGTGGAAGTAGCATGGCAGGCACACTTTGTTACCAACATGTTTATTCAGCCTTCCAAGGAAGAGCTGGAGAACTTTAAGCCGGACTTCGTGGTTTACAATGCTTCCAAGGCAAAGATTGAAAACTACAAGGAGCTTGGCTTACATTCCGAGACTGCGGTTATGTTCAACATCACAAGCAGAGAGCAGATTATTTTAAACACCTGGTACGGCGGAGAGATGAAGAAGGGTATGTTCTCCATGATGAACTACTTCCTTCCCTTAAAGGGTATTGCTTCCATGCACTGTTCCGCAAATACAGACTTAAACGGAAAGCACACCGCAATCTTCTTCGGACTTTCCGGAACAGGAAAGACCACCCTTTCCACTGATCCTAAGAGACTGTTAATCGGAGATGATGAGCACGGTTGGGATGACAACGGTATCTTCAACTTCGAGGGCGGATGCTATGCCAAGGTTATTGACCTGGATAAGGATTCCGAGCCGGATATCTATAAGGCTATCCGCAGAGATGCATTGCTGGAAAATGTCACCATGGATGCGAATGGAAAGATTGATTTCAAGGATAAGAGCGTTACCGAGAATACCCGTGTATCCTATCCTATCCAGCACATCGACAATATTGTAAAGCCTGTTTCCTCCGCACCTGCAGCGGAAAATGTTATTTTCCTTTCTGCGGATGCGTTCGGCGTACTGCCTCCTATCTCTATTCTTACAGAGGAGCAGACACAGTATTACTTCCTTTCCGGATTTACCGCAAAGTTAGCCGGAACAGAGAGAGGAATCACAGAGCCTACACCAACCTTCTCCGCTTGCTTCGGACAGGCTTTCTTGGAGCTTCCTCCAACAAAGTATGCAGAAGAGCTGGTTAAGCGTATGGAGAAGAGCGGCGCAAAGGCTTATCTGGTAAATACCGGATGGAACGGTTCCGGAAAGAGAATTTCCATCAAGGATACCCGTGGAATCATTGATGCCATCTTAAACGGAGATGTGGCTAAGGCTGAGACCAAGAAGATTCCATACTTCGACTTCGAAGTACCTGTAGCTTTACCCGGTGTAGATCCGAAAATCTTAGATCCAAGAGATACATACGCTGATGCAAGCCAGTGGGAAGAGAAGGCAAAGGACTTGGCAGGACGTTTCGCAAAGAACTTTAAGAAGTATGAGAGCTCTGAGGCAGGAAAGAAGCTTTCTGCAGCAGGCCCTAAGGCATAAGAATAGTACTATTGCTGATAACGAGGAGGGAGATTATTCTCCCTTCTCTTTTGTTATAGTGTAATGTGTACATAATAATCCTTTATCCTATTGGAGTACGCCTATTCTATAGATCTCTGTATGCTTGGAACGTTAGAGGTATTTCCGATAGTAGAAATAAAAACTCTTTATATTAAGGAATTATGAAAGCACTTTTTTTGTGAAGAAAGCTTTGTTATACTTTTCAGGCAGAATACTTATGAAAGACAGGGAGAAGCGTATGGCAGACAGAAAAAGAAGAACTGCACCCAGTAGAGAATTTATCAGAGAAAGAGAAGAAAGCAGCAGAAATAGACGTCCCTCTCGAAATCGTTATCAGGAGGATTATGATTCTGATGAGGAATATGATGATTACGATGACGATTATGAAGATGATTCTGATGAGGACTATGACGACTATGATGAGGACTATGAAGATGAGGACTTCGAAGAAGAACCTCAAAGCCTGAAAAGAAGAAAGTCCCAAAGGCAGGGAGCAAATATTGCTACAGCTACCGGCCGTTCCGACAGGAGAAGAAGTTCTTCCGGAGCGGAGAATCGGAAGTCGTTGAGCGGCGGGAACAGCGGAAGAAGCAATAGAAATCCGGCTTCGGAAAGGGCAGGGCAAGACAGAGGGAAAAGAAAGAAAAAGAAGTCTGTTTTTCAGAAGCTGGGCATTCTTTTACTGCTTGTATTTTTCGGCCTTCTCCTTTGGCGTTTTATATCTCCCTATTTTGGCCCTAAATATTGGACGGTGGCTGTTTTCGGTTTGGATTCCCGAGACGGCAACAAGGAGGCCGGTGCGCTATCCGATGTGATTATGCTGGCTTCCGTTAATAAGCGAACCGGAGAAGTGAAATTGAGCTCCATTTTCAGAGACAGCTATATGCAGATCGATGAAGAGGGAACTTATCATAAGATTAATGAAGCGTATTTTAAGGGCGGTCACAAGCAGGCTGTTGAAGCTTTAGAGAGAAATCTGGATATTAAGATCGATGATTATGTCAGCTTTAACTGGGCTGCGGTAGCAAAGGGGATTTCCGCCCTTGGAGGTGTGGATCTGGAGCTTTCCGATGCGGAGTTTTTCTATATCAATGCCTTTATCACGGAAACGGTACAGTCCACCGGAATTCCTTCCGTGCATCTGGAGCATGCGGGGATGAATCATTTGGACGGAATTCAGGCGGTGGCCTACGGTAGACTCCGTCTAATGGACACGGATTTTAACCGTACTGCAAGACAGAGGAAGGTTCTTGGCCTTGCCTTTGATAAGGCAAAAAAGGCAGGTCCTGTAAAGCTAATGCAGGTGGCATCCATGGTTTTACCGGAGCTTTCCACCAGTCTGGATATGGGAGATATCACCACATTGGTTACCCAGGTGGATCGTTATCATATCGGAGAAAGCAGAGGGTTCCCCTTTGCCAGAACCACCATGAAGATTAAGAAGATGGATGTGGTAATTCCTGCAACTCTGTCCAGTAATGTGACGGAATTGCACAGCTATCTTTATGGCGTGGAAAATTACAGTCCCAGTGCCAAGGTACAGGAAATCAGCGCCCATATCGCCAAGGTTTCCGGTGTAAGCTCTCCCTTGGAAGATGCGGAAGAAGCGGGAACCGGCGGAGGAACTGTGAGAAAGAAGGAAGCCGGAAAAGCCAAGGCCGCTGAAAACGCGGAAAAGGGTACTAAAAAGAAAAAAGTGGAACAGACAGAGGAAGCGAAGAAACAGGAAACAAAGACGGAAACGGAAGAAGAGACCACTGTAAAGAATAAAAAAGAAACAAAGGAAGAGAAAAAATCCACAGAAGAAGAGACGAAGGAAACAAAAGAAAAGAAGGAAACGGAAGAAACTGTGGAAGTAGGACCCGGGGCCGCCTTAGGAGAGAAATCTTTGGAGACGGAAGAAAATAATACACCGGGAACTTAAAAGCCGGCAAATAAAGAAAAAAACATCCTCTGAGTCGGATATTTGACATGGAGGATGTTTTTATTCATAACGAGTATTGCTCGCAAAGCGTGCGATATCTCGTTTTTCAGGAGTATCCCTCTCAAAGCGTACGATATCTCGTTTTTCAGGAGTATCCCTCTCAAAGCGTACGATATCTCAGTGCTGAAGGCAAATTTCTCGTGGACTATGGAATACTATGATACAGCATTGAATAGTAATCGTCGCAGGATTATTTGCTTAAAAAGTCTACCCTAAAGTATGAAAATATTTTTGGATATCCTTATCCTTGCCGATAATAAAAAGGCTTTCTCCTTCTCGGAATTGGTAGTCCGGTCCCAAAGTAACATTGACTTCATCATTATATTTGACAGCAATAATATTGACTTTGAATTTATTTCGAACTCCAATTTCTCCAATAGATTTACCAATCCAATCCTCAGGTAAGGCGATTTCAAAAACGGCAAAATCTTTGCTGACTTGAATGTAATCCAAAACATTCTCAGAACTGCACTGCACAGCGGTAAGGCTTCCGACTAATTTTTCCGGATAAACTACCACATCGGCTCCGTTTCTAAGTAAGAATTTTTCTTGTAAATCTCTGGCAGCCCTGGAAACTACTCTTTTTGCACCCAGTTCCTTTAAATGGGAGGTGACTTCCAAAGAAGCTAAAAAGTCGGTTCCGATGGCTACAATACAGACGTCAAAATTGGAGATACCCAGAGATTTTAAGAATTCCTGATTTCCTGCGTCTCCAATTTCCGCATTGGTAACGTAGGGGAGAGCTGCTTTTACTCTTTCCTCACTGCTGTCTACTCCGAGAACCTGCGTATGCATTTCATTTAGCTTTTTTGCGACATGTAAACCGAAACGACCTAGACCGATAATTAAAATTTGTTTCATACTTTCTCCTTTATCCGACAATTACATTTTCTTCAACAAGTCTTCCCTTGTTTTGGTTAGCATTAGGAAAGACGGCATAAATCAAACAAAGTCCGCCAACTCTTCCGGTGTACATTAGAAAAATGAGAACCATATGAGAAATGGGACTAAGATTTGGGGTGATTCCCAGTGTAAGCCCCACAGTGGCAATAGCACTGGCAGCTTCAAAGCTGGTGGCCAGTAGCGGTAATTTATCATGGAGACTGATAAACATTCCGGAGAGAATACATAAACTAATATACATGAAAGCGATTGTCGTGGCATTTCGAATGACTTCTCTGGAAATAGTCCTTCCAAAGGCTTCTGTACGGGAATTGTTTCTAAAAATAGCAATGGAGGTTAAAAGTAAAACAGTCATTGTGGTGACTTTCATACCGCCTCCCGTACTTCCCGGCGCAGCCCCTACCAGCATTAGCAAGGTTTGCAAAAAGATTCCGCTATCGGAAAATTTTGAAAAATCCACGGTATTAAAGCCTGCGGTACGTGGAGTGACTGCTGTAAATAATGAAGCAAAAACCCGATTTTTTATGGTCAGCCCTCGGAACTCAACAAAAAAGTAAAATATTGCAGGAAGAAGAATAATAAATACCGTGGTAGAGAGAATGATTTTGCTTTGTAGACGAAAGCGATGAAAATTCCATTTATTTTTTGCAATATCCTGCCAAGTCATAAAGCCTAAGCCTCCAAGAAGAATCAGGCTCATAATGCTGATGTTCACCACAGGGTTTCCTACGTATTCCGTGAGAGAAGAAAAGGGTTCTTTAACGCCCATCAAATCGAAACCGGCATTACAAAAAGCGGATACGGAGTGGAAAACACTATACCAAAGTCCTCTCCGAAGTCCGAACTCGGGAATAAATTGTGTCGCAAGAAGGATAGCAAAGAATAACTCTATAATTCCGGTCCATTTCAGAAGAAAAACCAACATTTTCATGATTCCGCCCTGAGAATTTACAGAAATGGAATTAGCCAGAGTGTTTCTTTGAGAATATCCGATTTTTTTTCCGAAGAAAAGGATGACGGAGGTTACCACTACCACCACACCAAGCCCACCAATTTGAATCAAGAAAAGAATGACTGCTTGCCCGAAGAAAGACCAGTGCGTGGCGGTATCGTATACAATTAAACCGGTAACACAGGAAGCGGAGGTGGAAGTGAAGAGTGCATTTAGAAAGGGGGTATAAACGCCATCATTACTGGAGATCGGCAACATCAGCAGAATTGCTCCCAATAGAATCAACGCGGCAAAACCCAGGATGATTTTCTGAAAATAATTTAAACGAAAGAATTTCATTTTCGTACTACTCCTTAAATTCATTAATACAGCTTGTTTGATTATAGGCACATAAAGAAAAAATAGATAGTCAAAATATTAGATTTTAGAGAAATCGTAAATGCTATGAAACACATTTGAGTTTTGAAAACAAAATTTTTGTTTTATGAAGAAAATCTAATAAGAATAAAAAAATCTCTTGACAAGAAAATAAAAACTCTGTATGATAATCGAGTCGCTGATTTTTATTCATTTTTTAAGAAAACAGCAGATTTTAGGGCTATC
>NZ_DBHIGR010000131.1:0-6517 GCF_057249185.1 Oribacterium sp. | reverse complement strand
ATCAAAATCTCCGGGTGGCTTTGCCACCCGGAAAAGATACTGAAAATCGTATGTAGATTGGTTTTTTGAAAGATTCAAGAAACCCATGTACACACGGTGTACAGAATGAAAAGGAGTGGAAAGGACAAGGAATGGATATAGCAGCAAAAGCCGCTAAAGCAGGAGACAAAATATTATCTCTTCTTGCAATTGTCCTCATGGTTACTATGTTGGCCTTTGGTGGATATTCTCTATGGGATAACTATATGATTTATATAGATGCCTTTATAGGTAAAGATTTACTAAAGTACAAACCTTCTGTAAATGATCCTGAAGTAACTAGATTAAGCTTACAAGAACTTTTATCAATTAATCCGGATACAAGAGGATGGATAACCATTGACGGAACACATATTGACTACCCCATGGTTCAGGGAAGAGACGACATGGAGTATGTAAACAAGGATGTGACATGTGAATTTTCTCTTTCAGGGTCAATTTTCTTAAGTGCCTATAATAAGGCGGATTTTTCAGATCCCTATATGCTTACCTATGGACACCATATGGATGGTGGGGGGATGTATGGAGATGTAATGGAGTATATAGACAAAGAATACTTCGATAAACATCTTACAGGTCATCTTTTTATGCCGGATGGCAGAGCGCGGAAGATGGAAGTATTTGCATGTATCGAGTGCGATGCCTATGATCGTATGATTTACCAGGTAGAAGGCAAAGAAGGACACATCATGGAACTGGTGGAATATTTAAAAAATCATTCCACAAACTTTAGAGATATCGGGATAAGGGAAAGAGACCAGATTATGGCTCTATCCACCTGTGTATCACTGGAAACAAATGGTAGGGTTGTTGTATTAGCAAGAGTAAACCCATAAGGGAGGAAAACGGAAATGAAAGCAAGAGACTTCTTAATAAAGGCTGGTACTGTATTATCAGTGGTGCTATTCCTTTCCGCAGGATTGGGATTCTCATCCCAGGCAGCTGCGCAGAGTGTAAGCTTAAAGATTCCGGTAAAGATTAGCACATCAGGAGCTGCACCGGAGGAAACCTATACAGTAACGATTGAAAGAGATCCTTCCAATCCGAACGCACCACTACCTTCACCAAATCAGGTTAGCATTACAGGAACAGGAGCTAAGGATTATATTCTGGAATTTCCGGAAATGGTATACACTAAAGAAGGCGACTACAAATATATAATCAAGCAGACTGTTGGAACACAGAGTAACTTTACCTACGATAACAGAACTTATACTTTATTAGTAAAAACAACAGAGATTAGTAAGGATTCAAATGGGAATTCAGTTGCACCGTATCTTGTTCCAGTATTCTGGGTAGGAACCGGAGAAAGTACAGCAAAGCATGGAGATATTTCTTTCTATAACCGTTATAACAGAGGCGGAGGTGGCGGAAACAATCCCGGACCAAATCCAAGTCCTAACCCAAGCCCGAATCCAAACCCGAACCCGAACCCGAATCCGAATCCCAATAACCCTTCAGTACTTGGTGCAACTAGACCAAGTAGCGTAGAACCCGGAGTTCTCGGCGTAGACAGGGAGCCAAAGGTTCCTGAAGTATTGGGAGCGTTGAGACAGGTAGCAACCGGAGATGCAAGCTTCATGGCATTATACGGACTTTTTGCAGCATTATCCCTCATGTCTCTTCTTTTCTGGGGACTTGGCTATAAGAAGCAGGTACAGAAGAAAGAGAACAGAGGCTAAATCTAAAGATTCAGCCATATACAATCAACTAAGGATTTGATTCGATACGATTCCCTAAGAAGCGTAAAACCCAAGGATGGACAAGCCGCAAGGCACTTCAGGCTAAGCAACTTCATTGACGAATCATAGCTTAAGTTGAGCGAAAGAGGAAGAAGTGAAAAGCACCTAATGCTTACCCTAAAAAATATAAGTGCAAAAGTTGTAGAAGCAACTGGTGTGACACCGTGGGACATGGTGTTATATGTCCTAGATGAAAATCTATTTGTTCTAAAAAACTTCCAAGTTAACCTTGGAAGTTTTTTGTACTATAATAACTTATAGACTGCATACCAGTAAATCATGAAATCATGAAACCATAAAACCGAGAAAGCTTAAAAGATGATAGGGTGAAGCACTCAATAACATAAAGGATAGCAATGGATAAGAAAACAACAGTATTTTTGGCAAAAAAATTATTTACAGAATTGGTCTTTAATACCGCTTATATTGAAGGTGTGAATGTTACCTTCCCACAGACGCAGACTATATTGGATGGCGGAATCGTGAATCAGGTATCCGTTTCCGATATCCAGACGGTACTGAATCTACGAGATGCCTGGCGTTATTGTATCAACAACTTTGAAAGTACAACAAACTATGACTTCCTTTGCAAAATCAACGAAATGGTCTCTCGCAATGAAAGCCCGGCTTGGGGTAGCCTGCGAACAGGAAAAGTCGGTATCAGTGGAACGGAGTATATGCCGGAAATACCCAGGGAAGATGAAGTAAAGGAACAGCTACATAAGATTCTTTCCATATCCGATACGGTGGAGAAAGCATTGGAAAGCTTTTGCTATATCGTCTATCACCAGCTCTTTTGGGATGGGAACAAAAGAACAGCCACCATATTTGCAAGCAAAATACTTATGGAAGCAGGGATAGGCGTTCTGAGTATCGGAAAATCTGAAGGAGAGAAGTTTAATGAGACTCTATTACGGTATTATGATATGGGAGACAGTAAAGAGCTAAAGGAATGTTTAAAGACTTGTATACTTTCGATGTGATACATAGAATATATAATCAGATAAATTTCATAGGAAGGAGGGATTACAATGTGTGATAAAACTCAGCTCAATAAAATTACCAGTCAAATCGTAGAAGCTTACCGCGATATTTACGGAAAATCTATTAAAAATATAGTCATGTATGGATCTTTCGCCAGAGGTGATTTTGACGATGAATCTGATATAGATTTTGCTGCGATAGTGGAAGGAGAAAGACAGGAATTACAAAAGAAACTGGAAGAAGTATGGGATAAAGCTTCGGATATCGGCTTGGAGTATGATGCAGTAGTGTCGCCTGTTGTAATACCCTATGAAGAATTTCTTGAGTATAAAGACAAGCTACCTTATTATCGTAATATAGATAAGGAGGGCATTATCGTTGGATGACTTAATACAATACAGAATCGATGTAGCAAAAGAAAATATTCTAAATATCTGAGTAGCGCATTTCAAATTAGAAATAGCTGCGATTATGATGATTTTTATATTGTCTCGAAAGCCAATGCTGAGGAGCAGTACCGGAAAGTCAAAGAAATGATAGATGTGATTATAGACTATCTCTGTAAATCGGAAGAACTTTAAAACATTTTCCTCATTCTATGGTATAGTAGTTAAGAAATTATCAATCTGCCTTGAGATGCAGATTCAAAAAGAAGCTTAAGATGTTAGAAAAGTATTGAAACGAAAACCCGAACAATGAAAGAACATGGAGGAAAAGTCCAATGGCATTACAAGTGGAAAAAGGAAGACCGGCGCAAAATGAAGGCAGAAGCAAGAAGGAGCTTGCAGTTTACGATTATCTGGACAAGCAGGGCATTGCCTATGAGAGAGTAGACCATCCGGAGGCACATACCATGGAGGATTGTATCCCCATTGAGGAGGCTCTGGGGGCAAAGGTTTTCAAGAATCTGTTTTTAACCAATAGTAAGCACAGCTATTACTATTTGTTCCTGATGCCGGGAGATAAGCCCTTTAAAACCAAGGAGCTTTCCGCACAGCTTGGGGTGTCCCGCCTTTCCTTTGCTGAGCCGGAGGAGATGGAAGAGGTGCTGGGATGCACACCGGGCTCTTCCTCCATTTTCGGACTGATTCATGATAAAGAGGATCTGGTAGAGCTTTTGGTGGATAAGGATCTGATGAAGGAAGAATATCTCTGTGCCCATCCCTGTCATAACATTGCCACCTTGAAGGTAAAAACTTCAGACCTTTTCGGGAAGTTCTTAAAGTCCACAAAGCACTATAAAACAGAGGTGCAATTAAAGGGCGAGGAATAGGACAATAGAAAAAGACGGAGTGTAAATAAAACGGTAAGAACATCGAAACTCCTTGACATAGGGCAAGTCTCCATGCTATCCTATAGCAGAACTTGGGGCAACGCCCTATTTTTTATGCACTAATTTCGTAGTCATGCGAAGTTAAAAATCATTGGAGGTGAAAGCCGTGCGTACAAAGATTATATTAGCATGTACAGAATGTAAGCAGAGAAACTACTTTATTACCAAAGAGAAGAAGCTTCATCCGGAGCGTATGGAAGTAACAAAGTTTTGCAAGTTCTGTAAGAAGCACACGCTGCATAAGGAGACAAAGTAATGCAAGATGAAAAGAAATCCGGAGGAGCCGGATTCATTGCAGGGTTAAAATCTGAATTTAAGAAGATTGTTTTCCCCACACGTCAGGAAGTGATTAAGCACTCTGTTGCAACCATCGTTCTTAGTGTGTTGGTAGGCCTTTTGATTACAGGTTTAGACATTGCTATGAAGTGGGGTCTTGGATTGATTCTTGTAAAGTAAAGGTGGGGATATGGCAGAGAAGAACACAGAAGCCCGTTGGTATGTAGCCCATACCTACTCCGGCTATGAGAACAAGGTGAAGATGGACTTAGAGAAGACCATTGACAACCGTGGTCTTCAAGATGTGATTTTAGAGGTCAGCGTTCCCATGCAGCCGGTTATTGAAGTAAAGAATGGCGTAGAGAAGAAAACCGACAAGAAGATGTTCCCGGGATATGTTCTGGTGAACATGGTGATGAACGATGAAACCTGGTATGTGGTTAGAAATACCAGAGGCGTTACCGGATTCGTCGGTCCAGGATCTAAGCCGGTCCCCCTTTCTGAGGAAGAAATCCTGACCTTGGGCTATAGAAAGTCTGAAGTTTTGGTTGACTTTGCAGAGGGAGACACCGTAAGCGTAGTCTCCGGTGCTTGGAAGGATACCGTTGGTGTCATTACAGAAATCAATGACCAGAAGAAGACCGTCACCATTAACGTGGAAATGTTCGGTAGGGATACCCCTGTGGAGCTTTCCTATGGTGAAGTACAGAAGTTAAGATAAGATTTGGTAATACCCGAGGGATTTTATCCCATGGAGTACATTTAGCCACCGCTTGCAAAGCAAGCTCGTGGGAGGGTTTACCCGCAATTACCACAAGGAGGTGCCTATATGGCAAAGAAAGTAGAAGGATACATTAAGTTACAGATTCCCGCTGGAAAAGCAACTCCAGCACCCCCCGTTGGACCTGCATTAGGACAGCACGGGGTTAACATCGTTGCCTTCACTAAGGAGTTCAATGCTAGAACTGCTAACGAAGGGGACATGATCATTCCTGTTGTTATTACCGTTTACGCAGATAGAAGTTTCAGCTTTATTACAAAGACTCCTCCGGCTGCTGTTCTCATTAAGAAAGCTTGTAAGCTGCAGAAGGGATCCGGCGAGCCAAATAAGAATAAAGTTGCTACTATCTCCAAGGCCGACCTTCAGAAGATTGCCGAGACTAAGATGAAAGACTTAAACGCTGCATCATTAGAAACTGCAATGTCCATGATCGCAGGTACCTGCAGATCTATGGGTGTTAAGGTAGAAGAGTAAAAGAAGGAGGCTTTGATTCATGAAACAGGGAAAGAGATATGCCGAAGTGGCAAAGGCTGTAGATAGACAGGTTAAGTACGCTGAGTTGGATGCAATTCAGTTGGTAAAGAAGAATGCAACCGCTAAGTTCGATGAGACTGTAGAGTTACACATCAGAACCGGTTGTGACGGACGTCATGCTGATCAGCAGGTTCGTGGTTCTGTAGTTCTTCCTGCAGGAACCGGTAAGAACGTTCGTATCTTAGTATTCGCTAAGGACGCTAAGGCTGATGAGGCTTTGGCTGCAGGCGCAGACTTCGTTGGTGCAGATGACCTTGTACCAAGAATTCAGGATGGTTGGTTCGACTACGATGTAGTAATCGCAACTCCTGATATGATGGGTGTAGTTGGACGTATCGGACGTTTGCTTGGACCTAAGGGCTTAATGCCAAACCCAAAGCTTGGAACCGTTACTATGGATGTAGCTAAGGCTATCGCTGATACTAAGGCCGGTAAGGTTGAGTACAGACTGGACAAGGCAAACATCATCCACGTTCCTGTCGGAAAGGCTTCCTTCTCCGAGGAGCAGTTAAAGTCCAACCTGGATGCATTAATGGCAGCTATCGTAAAGGCTCGTCCATCTTCCTTAAAGGGAACCTACCTGAAGTCCATCACCTTGACTTCTACCATGGGCCCTGGCGTGAAGTTAGACGGATTACAGTTCGGCGCATAATAGAAATTTTAAGTAGGCTATAAAAAATCAAAAAAATTTTCTAAGCAATATAGGTCTGAAACGGGGTACGCTCTCGCTAGCTTCGCCACGTAGCGGATACTAAGCGAAAAACTGCGTTTCTCTTGTTTTTCGCAAGTACCGACGGGCTCAGACTACCCCGTATTCAGACCTATATT
>NZ_DBHIGR010000130.1:0-6599 GCF_057249185.1 Oribacterium sp. | reverse complement strand
CTCCTCTTCCTTGGCCTTACTGCTGGAGTAAACATTTTGAAACATCCACTTCCGTAAGCCCTGCATATTTTCCTCCATTATGGGCTCCATGGAAAGCTTATCCTTTCCCCTGGAAGTAAAGATGACGGAGCGAATCAAAGTATTCAGTCGCTCCCTTGCGGTAAAGCCCAGCACCTTCCGATATTCCGCCGGAAGCTCTTCCTCCCGGAAAAGCCCTGCCCGAATCCCATCATCCACATCATGGTTCAGATAGGCAATCTTATCCGCAAAACGAACCGCCTGCCCCTCCAGAGTCTTCGGTTTTCCTGAGCTTCTATGATTTTGTATGCCGTCCCGAACCTCTTTACTAAGGTTCAGTCCTCTGCCGTTTTTCTCTAAAATCTCCACAATCCGTATACTTTGATCCACATGGGAAAAGCCTCCGGAGCAAAGCTTGTTTAATGCTCTCTCTCCGGCATGGCCAAAGGGAGTATGACCTAAATCATGACCTAAGGCAATGGCCTCGGTCAGGTCTTCATTGAGACGAAGCGCCTTGGCAATGCTCCTAGCAATCTGACTCACCTCCAGGGTATGCGTCAGTCTGGTACGATAATGGTCCCCCTCCGGCTGAATAAAGACCTGGGTCTTATGCTTTAGCCGGCGAAAGGCCTTGGAATGTAAAATCCTGTCTCTATCTCTTTGGAAAATGGTTCGGATATCATCCTCTTCCTCCGGAAGATCTCTCCCCAAAGAATCCACGCTACAACAAGCAAAGGGAGAGAGAATCTCCTTTTCCATTTTCTCCATTTCTTCTCGAATATTCATCCTGCTCCTACCTCCCGGATCAAAGCAAAACAACAGTTCCTTTTATAATAAGCCCTGGAACAGGAGAAGTAAAATGAAAATTGGCAAAACAAAACGGAAATAGTTTAGGAGGAAGGCCGGCATTTTCACACCCTCACCCTTATTACATTCCTCCAAATATCTGGGAAAGCCCATACCCCACTTGCTTACGCAGAACAGAAGGTACACTAAAGAACCGATAGGAAGAATCAAATTACTTACGATAAAGTCCTCGGAGTCCAATACATCTCTGCCGCCAATCAGCTTCAGATCCTTCCAAAGATTATAGCCAAGGATACAGGGAATACTCAAAACCAGGATCAGAATGCAGTTTACGATAACCGCCTTCTTTCTATCCCAGTGGAAGTTATCGATACTGGTGGAAATGAGATTTTCAAACACCGCAATAACAGTGGAAAAGCTGGCAAAGGTCATAAAAACAAAGAAGAGGGAGCCCCAGATTCTTCCTCCCGCCATGTGCATAAACACTCTGGGTAAGGTGAAGAAAATGAGGGGAGGACCTGCATTTGGTTCTACATTAAAGCTAAAGCAGGCAGGGAAGATAATCAAACCGGAAAGGATAGCCACAAAGGTGTCCAAAGCACAGATTTTGATTCCCTCTCCTGTTAGTGAATAGTCCTCCGACATATAGGAACCGAAAATCTCCATGGCCGCAACCCCCAAGGAAAGGGTGAAAAAGGCCTGATTCATGGCCTGAGAAATTACATGGAAAAGTCCGATTTCCTTTACCTTTTCCGGATTCGGGAAGAGGTAGAACTTCGCTCCTTCCAGAGCCCCCGGCAGCATCAAGCTATGAACCGCCAAGACAATAATCAAGAGTAAAAGGCAGGCCATCATGATGGTGGTAATCTTTTCCAGCCCCTTTTGCAGTCCCAAGGAGCAAACCAAAAAGCCCCCGATAACCGTAATCGCCATACATAGAGTCATTTCCTCCGGACGACTGAGCATGGTTCCAAAAACATTTTCCACCTGAGAGGGTTCAATTTTGGAAAATGTTCCGAAGACAAATTTAAAGAAGTAGGAAAGCATCCAGCCGGAAACGGTAGTGTAGTACATCATCAAAAGATAACAGCCCAGAATACAAACCCAGCCATGCCAATGCCACTTGGTGCCCTTGGGCTCCAAAACCTCATAGGCCTTTACCACGGATTTCTTGCTGGCTCTACCCACCGCAAGCTCCATGGTGAGAATGGGAAGACCGATTATAAGCAAGAAACAAAGATAGAATAAAACAAAGATTCCTCCGCCGTTTTGCCCTACCAGATAGGGAAACTTCCAAACGTTACCGATTCCGATGGCACAGCCCGCGCTCACCAAAATAAAGCCGATTCGTGATTTAAAACTCTCTCTTTTCATTTTTACCCTTCCTACATAAGAACAGGAGATGCCTAGGCATCTCCCACTCGTTGCTTACAGTCGATGCGACTGGATTCGAACCAGCGACCTCTGCGTCCCGAACGCAGCGCTCTACCAAGCTGAGCCACGCATCGCTCTAAATATATAGAACAAAGGAGATTATAAGCTTTTCCCCTTTGTTCTGTCAATTATTTTCTGTCTTAAAGGACTAAAATTTGCAAAATATATAAAAAGAAGCTATTTTAGCCCTGCTTCTGCTCCGGAATGGCCTTTGCCAGTGCAAAACGGTTAGACTGCACGATGGAGCGGGAATCCTGTAAAGAGGACTTTAAGCCGGTCAGATGCTCCTCTGCGGTATCCAGGGAACGGGTAATAATGGTTTCCAGGCTTGCCAGCATCTCATCCGTGTAACGAATGGCATTGCTGCGAATCTGGTCCGCATCCGCCACCGCATTGTTTACAATACCGTCTGCCTGCTTCTGAGCGTCCTGCAAAAGTGCATTTGCCTTCTCATAAGCCTTCTGCATGATTTCATTGTCGGAAACCATCTCTTCGGTCTGGGTTCTGGCGTCATTTAACATCATATCCGCCTGAGCCTTCGCATCAGCCAGGATGGCATCCTGCTGGGAAATAATCTTCTGATACTTCTTAATCTCCTCAGGAACCCGTAGGCGAAGCTCCACCAAAAGTTCCTCCATCTCTTCCTTATTCACTAAAATCTTCGTATTGGACAAAGGCTGATACTTACAACTATCAATGTATTCCTCAATTTCTCCAATCAACTGCTCAATTCTGCTCATATCCCCCTCCGTCTCTCTTGTTCATCAAATTTTTTCTTCATAGCCTCTTCCACATCTTTCGGAACAAAGGCTGATATATCACCATGAAAGGACGCAATCTCCTTTACAGTACTGGAACTTAAATACGAATATTTCAAGCTGGTGGCAAGGAAAATGGTATCCACTTCCTCTGCAATCACCTTATTGGTCTGGGCCAGCTGCAACTCAAACTCAAAGTCCGTTACCGCCCGCAGGCCTCGAACAATGATATTGGCATGGACTTTTTTCGCATAATCCACCGTTAAGCCGGTGAAGCTATGCACCTCAACATTGTCCCATTCCTTCGTGTGTTCAGAAATCATTCTAACACGTTCTTCCATGGAAAACAACGGAGTCTTCTGCCGGTTTTGCAGTACACCCACGATTAATTTATCCACCATTTTCCGGCTTCGTTCAATCACATCCAAGTGCCCGAAGGTCACGGGATCAAAGGAGCCGGGATACAATCCTATCTTCATACAGCCTCCTGTAAACGAAGAAAGATATGCTTATTAGTCTTGTACAGCTTCTCTCGAAGAATTCGATATCCTTCCTCTTCCATGTCGGAAAAATCCTCTTCCAACGACGCCTCTACAACAAAAACCGTATCCTTCCCCACCATAGAGGACTTTACCAGTCTCCGAAGGGCTTCCTTTGCCAAATCTTCGCCGTAGGGAGGATCTAAAAAGACGATACCGAAGTGATAGTCCTTTCCCTCCAGACTTCTTAAGGCACTGTGGAAATCTCCTCCATATACCAGAGCCTGTTCCTGAAAATGACAACGGGCGATATTTTGCTCTATACAGGCCAAAGCCTTCTTTCCGCTGTCGCAAAAAACCGCTCTTTTCGCCCCTCTGGACAGGGCTTCAATCCCCAGAGCACCGCTTCCCGCAAAAAGGTCCAGAACATCCTGGTCCACTAAGTCAAATTGTAAAATATTAAATAAGGTCTCCTTGATTCGATCCGTAGTGGGGCGGGTATCCTTCCCCTCCGGCACCGAAAGCAAAAGCCTTCTGGCTGAACCTGCAATAACTCTCATACCACTCTCCTTTTCCCTCATATTAAAGCGAAAATGCCGGTCGTTGTAAAGGGATAAAGATTAATTTTTTTCTACAACTTCCTATTTTTATAGCAAGCTTTTCCATGCAAGTATACGCCAAGGATTTTCGCCAAATTTTGTATCCCCGGTATTCTCTACCTAGCTGTTCTTTAGAACTATCCTCTATCCGAATATTTTACTTTAAGCGTTTTCTGTAAGCAGGCTTTGAAAAATGTCTTTCATCCCCTGATGCTCCGGTTTTTCCAAGAGGGCATCCTCCTCCAATATGGTCTTTGCCGCTTCTCTTGCCTTAAAAAACAACTCCTCATCCCGTAAAGGATCTGCAAAATGAAATTGCAGGGGGCCGGACTGCCTTTCTCCAAAGAACAAATCCCCCGGTCCTCTCAAGGCCAGATCTTCCTTGGCAATGGCAAAGCCGTCATTACTGTCCCGAATAATGGACAGTCTTTTTTGGGACTTCTCATCTTCCTTATGATCCATAAAGATGCAATAGCTTTGCAGCTCCGACCTTCCCACCCTGCCTCGTAGCTGGTGGAGCTGAGCCAGACCGAAACGCTCCGCATTTTCAATCAGCATAACCGTGGCATTGGCCACATCCACTCCCACCTCCACAACGGTGGTGGACAGAAGAATCCTTGTCTTTCCGGAAGCGAAGTCCTGCATCACCTGCTCCTTCTCCCCTGCCTTCATTTTCCCATGCAAAACAGCGAAGGAATAATCCTTGCCAAAATACTGCTTTAAATTTTTCTGATAGGCGGTAACACTTTCCACGGAAAGATTTTCATTTTCCTCCACCAAAGGGCAGATAATATAGGCCTGCCGCCCCTTGTCCAGCTCCTTTTTAATGAAGGAAAAGGCCTTCTCCCGATCCCCTGGGGAAAGCAGAGCATTCTTAATAGGCAGACGATTGGCCGGCTTTTCCGAAAGCAGAAGGTAGGGCACCGCGCCATAGAGCAGCTTTACCAAAGAACGGGGAATGGGAGTTGCGGAAAGGTAGATGCAGTGGGGATTTTGCCCCTTCTTTTCCAAACGGTTTCTTTCCTGAATCCCGAAGCGGTGCTGTTCGTCAATCACCAACATTTTCAGATGAGAGAAACTTAATCCCTCCTGAATCAAGGCCTGGGTACCGATTACCCCCAGAATACTGCCATCTTTAAGTCCCTGATAAATTCTATCCTTCTCCTTCTTACTGCTACTGCCAATCAGAAGGGCTATAGGAATCTCCCATTGATTTTTCAAAAGTAATTCCTGCAGTTTTTGAAAATGTTGTTGAGCCAAAATTTCTGTAGGCACCATTATGGCAGTCTGTAAGCCCTTGCTAGCCATAAGGTACAAGGCATAGAAGGCCAAAATGGTTTTTCCGGAGCCCACATCTCCCTGAACAAAGCGAAGCAGTCTCTCTCCTTGGGAAAATACCCTATCCATTTCCTCCAATGCCTCTTTTTGGGCATTTGTCAGGCTGAAGGGTAGCCCCTGCTGAAATTCTGCACTTTTTCCCGGAATCCTCTCCTCCTGGCCGGAAAGCGAGAGAAAGTCCCTCTCCTCCTTTTCCAGAAAGAGACTGTAGTAAAACAATTCCTCAAAGGCCAGGCGCTTTAAGCCCTCCTGCCTCTCCTCTTCCCTCTTCGGCAAATGCAGGTATTCCATTGTCTGCCTTTTATTACATAGCCCTTCTCTTTCCAAAAAATTCCGAGGAAAGCTTTCCGGAATCTCGGGTTCTTCCTTAAAAATCTCCTGAATACACTTTCTTCTTAGGGCATTTCCAAGCCCCTTTCGAAGGGAATAGATAGGCTCTAGGCTCTTTCTTTTTTCCTCGTACTCCTCCAAAGAAAAAATCTTAGGCTGCTGCAGGATAAAATGCCCTCGAAAGCTTTTGACCTGCCCGAAAAACACCAGTTTTCTTCCTTTTTTTAAAGTTTTAAGGAGATAACTTGCATGAAAGTATTGAATCAAGAGCTTTCCGCTCTCATCTCCGGCGGAGCATTGCAACATGGAAAGCTTGGTATTTCGTAAAACCCTGGCATCTTCTAAAAGTACAAGAGAAAAAGCCATCCACTCCTTCTCCCTGGCTTCCGAGATAGAACTAAGCTTAGGATATTGCAGATAGGAAATAGGAAAATCCTCTAAAAGATCTTCCTTTGTGTAAATATTCATCTTATGAAAAAGAGCGGCGGTTTTCTCCCCCACCCCCTTAATCCTTTCCACAGCATCCTGAAGCATAAATCTCCTTTAACAATTTCCCTTACAAAAACAACATTCATCCACTCTCATACCGCCGAAGGACAGGCAGTGACAAATCCCCCACTTTTCCTATAGGCATCTTAACCCACCGTTATTTACTGAAATATCTTTTCGCCCCACAAAAAAACAAGCTTATCAATTCCTCCGGGTAGCTTTTAGCTTTCTGCGTTATAGCTTTGAAACGGTGGGCAATCTGAGCCCGTCAGTACTTGCTGAAAGCAAGCAAAGCGACGCTTGAAGCTTAGTACTGCTACGAGGGCGAGCTTAGCGAAAGCGTGCCC
>NZ_DBHIGR010000129.1:0-6765 GCF_057249185.1 Oribacterium sp. | reverse complement strand
GAAATCCGGCGACGCAAAGCTATAGGGACTGTAAAATGTCAGCCAGCTGCAATCAAGAATCCCCTGACCAGGGTGAACTGATTCTGCTTCCTGACTCCCTCTTTATGAAGGAGTTATCACATGAAAAAGTTAGTTATCAAACTTGTTGTACTTACCGCATTATTTACCGCATTTTTCGCTATGACTGCATTCGCTGCAAAGGGCGATGCTAAAGCCGCTTTTACTAAAGTTAACGAAATCAGAGTTGCAAACGGCCTTCAGCCACTTACTTGGAACTTCCAGATCGAAAACGCAGCTAAGGTAAGAGCTACAGAAATCGTTAGAAGCTTTTCTCACACAAGACCTGATGGATCTGCATGGTACACAGCTGACCCAAGCGTTCTTTACGGAGAGAACTTAGCACAGTATTTCGATGGCGCTGATGAAGTTGTAGTTGCTTGGATGAATTCTCCAGCTCACAGAGCAAACATCCTTAAGCCGGAGTTCAAGTCCGGAGCTATCTACACTGTAGAAGTAAATGGCGAAGTTTACTGGGCACAGGAATTCGGTATCTAAAGAAGAAGTATAAAAGAACTGAAAACAAAATTGAAAAACTTGAACAAATTGAAAGAGTACGTAAGGGAAAGAGCTACCGAAAAATCATCGGCAGCTCTTTTTCGTTACAGAAATTTTCTTTTTATCAAAAAAATGAAAGGAATTGCAAAGCGTAGTTTTTTTATGATAGAATACAGTACACCGTAGCAGTACCGGCAGTACTTCATGAAGGGGATAGCGTATGGATAGCAAGGAAATTCGAAATGGAACATTCATCGTACAGGTAAAGTACACGGAGAATGAGACTTGGCAGGGGAAGGTTACCTGGGCAGAAAAGAATAAGAGTCAGTATTTTCGGAGCGCTTTAGAGATGCTGAAGCTGATGGACAAGGCTCTTACCGAGGAAGACTTCCCGGATGAGGAAGAAGAGGAATAAGAAAGCTGCGAAGTCAGTGCGATAAGTTGTAAAGGAAGCTTGTCTAAAACCATTGCCGAACTAGGCAACAGGGTAGCGGTGAAGGAGACTATGGAAAATCAATTGGAAAGGCTTTACGCCATAGACTTATTAGGCATTCTGGTCCATAAGTATCAGGATGGCCAGCTTGAGGGAGAAATCATTCATCAGTATAAAGAGGAAAGTACTCCCTTTTTTGGCGTACTGGATTTAATCAAGAAGATGGAGCTTCAGTACGATGAGTGGGACTATCCCCAAACCTCCACCAGAGACCGGAGCTTTCGGAAAAGAGAGAAGTATAGCTACCCGAACCGCAAGGGGAAGAAACGTCTTCCGGATGAGGCGGGAACTTTGGAGAAATTCCCCATTATTCAGAAAAGAGGAAAGCAGAGTACCTTCTTTATCCATACCAAATATCGGCAAAATGCCACCTGGCAGGGCGATATTTTTCGTGTGGAGGAGGAAGCCTGCTTCCCCTTTAAGAGTGTACTTCGAATGCTTCAAATCATGGACCGGGAGATGAGAAAGGATCAGGGGGAAGATGCATAAGAGGGAGAAACGTGAGAGCTTTTTTCTCTGCATAAGAGAAGAAATTTTCGGAAAGAGAGTCGATAAGAGAACTGCTTTTTTCGGCAAGCTTTCTTATCTGCCTCTTTTTTTGTTTATTCTTTTTTTTGCGTTTGCCTTAAGTTCCTGTGGAAAGAAGAGCACCGGCAAGATTCAGGGAAGGGAAATCCGTTTGGGAATTGACCGGGACAATGCACCCTTCTCCTACCTTGATGAAGAGAAAAATCCTGCCGGCTTTGATGTGGAGCTGATCGAAGCCATTGCCAAGCGGGAGGGCTTTACCGTAAAATTTGTTCCCATGAACCCCTCGGCTTTACAGTCTTCCGTGGTAACCGGCACCATTGTCGGGGCTATGGGGGGAATCGAAATTCGAGAAGAAAAGCAGCTGAGCTTTTCGGAGGCTTACGGAAGTTCTACCCTGGGACTTTTATACGGAAAGGATTCTTCGGAAACGAAGGAGCAGTCATCTGTACCCATGGGCAGGTCTTCGGAATCCGAGGATCAGCCTTCGGTATCGGAAAAGCAGTCTTCGGCATCGGAGCAAATGCCTTCTTTACAGGGAAAGAGCATTCTGGTCAAGGAGGGAAGCGGTACTGCGACCTTTCTGGAAAGCATCCGGCAAAAGGAAGGTTTTTCTCTGCTGGTGGTGCAGGAAAATCAGGATCTTATCCGGGAATGGCTGGCAGGAAACGGGGATTTTATTGCGGAGGATCTTCCGGTTTTGGAGGCTATGAAGGAAGAAATTTCAAAAATTGATGAGCAGGGAAGAGACGAAGACGATCTTCCTCCGGATCTTTTGGGCTTAAGCGAATTGGAACTGCAGAAAGAGAAAAATAGCATAGCCGGGCAGGAAATAGAAATATTTTCCTTAAAAGAGGAACAGCGTTACGGCCTGATGGTGGGGAAAGGCCAGAATAAAGAGCTGCTTCGTGCCTTTGTTCGAGGGCTGAAAAAGATGAAGGAAGACGGAGAGTGGGAGACACTTACGAAAAAATATTCTCTTTTTTCTTCCAATTCAAATCCCCAGTAAAATGCTATGAAATACTTGACAGGGAGAAAAAAAGCTGTTAGCATAGCAAACAATTCATTTTGGTGAAGGAATTTTTGAGAAAGGATCGTTGGCAGGATGAGAAGAAACAGAACAGAAATCAATATGATGAATTGCTGCTGTTGCTGTTGCCGTATGCATAGTCATAGGGCTTTTTGCCGTGCCAGCTGATTCTGAGGATATTTTTTGCGGATATATTTCAGCGAGCTGTTTCGGCAGCTCGCTTTTTTGTTTCATTTTCAAAAAAGAGTTCTAAGGGGGAGAGTATTTTGGATATTGGGTTTATAAAACAGTACATACCGATGTATGTGGAGGCGGGAAAGCTTACCCTGGGCATTGCCTTTCTGGGAATTTTGTTTTCCTTACTGATTGGTCTTGCCGCCAGCTTGATTTTGTACTATAAGGTCCCCCTTTGGAGGAGGGTGGTGCAGGTCTATGTGGAGCTTAGCAGAAATACGCCCCTTCTTGTGCAGCTGTTTTTCCTTTATTTCGGTTTACCGAAGCTGGGAATACGCTTCAGTTCGGAGCTCTGCGGTGTCATTGGCTTAAGCTTTCTGGGAGGAGCCTATATGACGGAGGCCTTTCGTTCAGGACTTTCCACCGTGCAGAAGATTCAAAAAGAATCTGCCCAGAGCCTGGGCCTGTCTAAAGGACAGATTATGCGTTACGTCATTTTTCCTCAAGCCTTATCGGTTTCCATTCCGGCCATCGTGGCCAATATGATTTTCCTGATTAAGGAAACCTCGGTATTCAGCGGAATCGCCCTTGCGGATTTGATGTATGTCAGCAAGGACTTAATCGGCCTGTACTATAAGACGGAGGAAGCCTTACTGATGCTGGTAATTTCTTATCTCATCATGCTTCTGCCCCTCAGTATTTTGGGAAATGTTTTGGAAAGGAGGATGCGCATTGCTTATGTTTAATACTTTGCTTTCTGCAAATGCAGAGAAGCCTCCGGTATATACCATCCTTTTTGCAGGAAATAATTTTCAGCGTCTCTTGTGGGGGCTCTTTGTTACCCTTCGAGTCAGCCTGATTGCGGTTTTGCTTTCTCTTCCCTTGGGTATTCTTTTCGGGCTTTTCATGAGAAGGAAGGATCCCGTAAGTCGGGGAATCAGCCAGCTTTATCTGGCCTTTATCCGGATTATGCCGCCGCTGGTTTTACTGTTTTTGGTCTACTTCGGCACGGCAAGAATTGCGGGCTTTCATCTTTCCGGAGAGGCCTCCGGCATTCTGGTATTTACCCTTTGGGGTACGGCGGAAATGGGAGACCTGGTTCGAGCGGCTATCGGCAGCATTCCCAAGCACCAAAAAGAAAGCGGCCGGAGTCTTGGCCTGAGCTCTTGGCAGATTTACCGCTACATCATTATTCCCCAAACCATAAGACGCCTGATTCCTTTAAGCATTAACCTGATTACCAGAATGATTAAAACCACTTCTTTGATTGTTTTGATCGGTGTGGTGGAGGTGCTGAAAACAGGGCAACAGATTATTGATGCCAACCGTTTCCAATATCCGAAGGCCTCCATTGTGATTTATGCGGTGATTTTTTTCCTGTACTTTATCGTGGGCTTCCCCATTTCCCAGCTGGGAAAATATCTGGAAAAGAAGCTTAAGGTATAGCCTGAAGGAAAAAGAGTTTTAAAAACGGTTTAGCAGGATGAAAAACGGTTTAACAGAATGAAAAACGGGTTAGCAGGTTTAATCGTGTAAAATGTATAGAGAAAGGAAACTATGGAAGAAATCGTACAGGAACAGCTTTTAGAGATAAAACATCTGGAGAAAAGCTATGAGGATGACAGCCCCGTGTTAAAGGATATTTCTTTATCGGTGAAAAAGGGAGAGGTGGTGGTGCTTCTGGGGCCCTCCGGCTGCGGTAAGTCCACCCTGCTTCGCACCATTATGGGTCTGGAGCGTATTCAGGGGGGAGAAATCCTTCTGGAAGGAAAAAATATTGTGGGAAAAAGTGAGGAGGCTCGGAAAGAGCGGCAGAATCTGGGCATGGTTTTCCAAAGCTATGACCTCTTTCCCCACATGAATATCATGGAAAATCTCCTTCTGGCGCCCATGAAGGTGCAGGGCAGAAAGAGGGAGGAGGCTGTGCAGGAAGCCCGGGAGCTTTTGGCCAGGGTTCATCTTTCCGATAAGGAAAATGCCTATCCTTCCATGCTTTCCGGAGGCCAGAAGCAGAGAGTGGCGATTATTCGTTCTCTGATGATGCATCCGAAGCTGATGCTTTTTGATGAGGTCACTGCGGCCTTGGACCCGGAAATGGTTCGAGAGGTTTTGGATGTGGTGATGGAGCTGTCGGAGCAGGGCCTGACCATGCTGATTGTGACTCATGAAATGGGCTTTGCCAAGGCGGTGGCGGATAGAGTGCTGTTCCTGGAGGGGGGAAAGATTGTAGAAGAAAATACCCCGGAGAACTTTTTCCAAAAGCCCGATACGGAGAGAGCACAGCAGTTTTTACAAAATTTTTCTTACGTGTCTCATAGACATGTTGGAAGATAAATGTTTATTCCGGAGACCCGGAGAGAGGAGAAAATATGAAGAAAAATGTGATTTTTAGCGGAGTGGCGATTTTAGCAGCCCTTTCCCTGGCAGCCTGCGGAGGCGGAAAGAAGGCGGAAGAGGGACAGACTACTGCAGCTGCGGAGCAGGGCTCCCAAAAGGCGACAGAGCAGGCAGGAGAAAAGGCGGAAGCGAAGACAGCTGAAACCGATGGAAAGTCCAGCTTTAGAACTGTAGATGAAATTAAGAAATCCGGTGTGATTCGTATCGGTGTGTTTACGGATAAGGCACCCTTTGGTTATGTAGATGAGAAGGGCGTAAACCAGGGCTATGATGTGTACTATGCCCACAGAATTGCGGATGATTTAGGGGTAAAGGTGGAATTTACTTCTCTGGATCCCGCTTCCCGTGTAGAGTATGTTTCTACCGGTAAGGTGGATATTACACTGGCAAACTTTACCGTAACCAAGGAAAGAGCGGAGAAGGTGGATTTTGCCCTTCCTTATATGAAGGTGGCTCTCGGTGTGGTTTCTCCGGACAATGCGGTGATTAAATCTGTAGATGAGTTAAAGGGAAAGACGCTGATTATTGCCAAGGGAACCACTGCGGAGACTTATTTTGAGGCAAATCATCCGGAAGTTAAGCTGCAGAAGTATGATGCCTATGCGGATGCTTACAATGCACTTCTGGACGGAAGAGGAGATGCTTTCTCCACCGACAACACCGAGGTTATTGCTTGGGCCAAGTCCAATCCGGGCTTTACTGTAGGCATTGAGACCTTGGGCGACTATGATACCATTGCCGCTGCAGTGGCTAAGGGTAATGAGAGTCTTCTGAACTTCCTGAATGAGGAAATTGAAACCCTTGGAAAGGAGCAGTTCTTCCATAAGGATTATCAGGAAACTCTGGAGCCTGTTTTCGGTTCCGATACCGATCCGGACAGCATTGTAGTAGAGGGCGGAAAGCTTAGCTAAATTGTTATGCGCTTCAGTGCTATAAAAAATATTTTTGTAGAAAATAATTAACGTTTAAGGAAAATACAAAAAAGAGAGAAAAGAGGGGATTATATCTCCTCTTTTTTTTGACGATAGAGGTAAAGCAAAGGTTTAAACTGCTTCCTTCAGGGAAACAGCTTGGAAGGACAGCAGGAAACAGTTTCGATGGATGAGCAAGGATGCTCTGTTGCGTGGGAAGGAGTCAAATTGAATACAGAACAAGAACTTCTTCCGGGATGGATGAAGGAAAAGGACAGCTTAGGCAGTATTTTCAAGGATCCTTTAAGTAAGACCGTAAAAAACCAGGCCTTTCGGGATTTGGCAGAGCGCTACATGGAAGAAGGGCAATGTGCGATTTACTTCAATATTATAGATTTTAAACTATACAATGAGCGCTTCGGCTTCGAGGCGGGAGATGCTTTGATTCTGGCTATGGCGAAGATTTTGAAAAAATATTTTCCTTATGCCTTGATTACCAGAATGTATGCGGACCAGTATGTTTTATTAACCCCAAATTCCGGACATTATGAGGCGATTTGTAAGGTGAGAGCCGCCATACAAAAGCTGGATCTTCCCATGGCTTTGGATTTTAAAGCGGGAATCTGCTTTGTCCGGGAACAAAAGAGCATCAGCACAATATGTGACAAGGCCAAAAC
>NZ_DBHIGR010000128.1:0-6842 GCF_057249185.1 Oribacterium sp. | reverse complement strand
GCTAACCTCGCCTTGACTGAGCAGTGGTTTATGTTAACCACTGCTCACTTTGCTTTGCAAAGCAACTTCCTTCGGAAGTTGGTCTGCATCAGGACGACTTTTCTAATGAAAAGTCTGTCCTTACGGTACTAACTTCGAGCTTCGCTTTGCTCGCTTTCAGTAAGTACCGGCGGGCTCAGATTGCCCCTATTACAGACCTATACTGCTTCATTCGCTTCGTCTTATTAATTTCTACAGTCCTTCCCTTCATTGGTATTCTGTAAACACTAATGGGCTCAAATTGCCCTTCTTACAGACCCACACTCCTTCATTCGCTTCGTCCTATTAATTTCTACAGTCCTTCCCTTCGCTGACGTTCAGTAAGTACCGGCGGGCTCAGGCTACCCCTGTTTTAGACCTATATTGCTTAGAATCCATATATTCATTTTTTTATAGTTCCTTTGACATAAAAATACGGGAGCCATTTATAGCTCCCGTATTTTCTTATCGTCCGATAGCCAGTAAGGTTTCCAAGGTATCATTCAATGTGGTCATCAGTCTTGCCGCTGCATTGTAGGAAGAGGAGTAGGTCATCATGTTTGCCGCCTCTTCGTCCAAGCTGACTCCGGAAAGCTGATCTCTGGAATTGTTGATTCCCTCCAATACCGCCTTGTTGATTTCCTGTGCATTTTTATTGGCATAGGAATCGGTGGCTAAAGTAGTGGATACATTGTTCATGTAATCCGCATAGTTGGTTTTGGTGTTGTTCATCTTCATCATAGGAGAGGTCATCTGCTCCAACATTTCCAAAACAGTATCGGTGGTATCTCCTCGATTGGTAGCAGAAGCACCGTTTCTAAAGCCGTTGGTTCCGATATGGGTGGTTCCGTTTACCCAGCCTCTGGAAATTCCGATGTTGGCTGCGGTAACATTGCTGGGATCGTTTCCACCGGCATTATCCTTGTTAATCATTAAGACATGGTTGGGGTTGGTTACGCCGGCATAGTTGGTGTTACCCTTTTTATTTACCTCGTTCATGTTCTTGGTAAAGGTCTCTGCCAAAAGGTCCAGTTTTCCCATATAGAAATCATAGCTGTAGGAATTCATTTCATTGCTGGCCTTTAAGTCAGCCAGGTTAATGGTTCCTCCACCTCGTACCAAAGCACGCACATCGGAGGTGGAAAGCATATCCAGGCTGGCCTGTACGGATCCGGAGGAGAAACGAACGTCCTTGGTATCTGTAGTAAAGGTATCTGCTGCCGCACCTCTCTTCTGGAAGCCGGTAAACTTCAACTTGGTATTCAAAGGTGCGTCAATGCTTCCTGCTGCAAGCTCTACCTTACCTACGTTGTTGTGCTTTCCGCTGGCATCCTGAAGATCTGCATCAATAGCACCGTTAACCAGGGTGATTTTCTTTACTTCCGTTCCGTTTCCGGCACTGCTGTCACGGTAAACAAGGTTTACTCTTACATCCTCCGGCCAGTCGGAACGTCCCTTTACATTTCCTGCGGAATCGTAGTTATAGATACGATAACGGGTTGTGGGAGGGGTAGGAGAGCTGTATTCCTCGGAGAAATGCTCCACTTCGATAGGAACATACTTGGAAAGCTCATCCAGCTTTAAGTTTCTCTGATCCTGTAACTCTAATGCAGGGTTCCCTAAAAGCTGATTCTTTTTGATTCGATTGTTTAAGTCTCCGATATCGCTAACCAAAGAGTTAATCTTCTGGATTGCACCGTTTTCGGAGGTGTTGGTTCCGTCAATCTTATGGAACTCATTCTTTTCTGCCTGGTGAATGCTCTCCGCAGCAGAGTTCATCAGAGTTGTCATAGCCTGCACTCTGGACATTAACTCGCCTTCATAAACAGGGTCCTGCACCTTGGAAGGGTCCTGCATATTGGTTAAGGAACGCTGAATGTCGTCAAAGGAGGAACGGATTCCATTTACCTTGGTCTCATCCAAAAACAGAGAAAGAGACTTCAAGGATTCTCCGATAGACTCGTTATAAGAGGATTTTCCGTTTTGGGTACGGTATTGTCCGTCCAAAAACTGGTCTCTTAACTGGCGTACTTCATCCATGGCCACACCGAAGCCTACATTTACATCATTGGAATTCATGTAAAAGGAGGTTGGGTTTTCATAGTTAATAGAGGAGGTCTTTAGCTCTTGACGAGTATAGCCCTCAGTATTCATATTGGCTAAGTTATGCCCAACTACATCTAATTTTTTCTGATTCATCCGCAGTGCGGAAAGGGCTGTATCAAAGCCGGAAAAGGTTGCTCTTACCATAGTGTCCTCCTAAAAAAGGTTGTTAAAATTTAAGACTTCTAAAAATAGGCGAAAAAAAATACGCCTTAAGGTTCATTCCCCTCCGGAAGAGAAGAGTCTTACACCCTTCTATCCCGGAAAGATACTTCAGGCTGTCCCTGAAGCTGCTGGGAAATGTCGCTGATGCGAACCTGTAATATTCTATCGGCGTTTTCTCTGGAATGTATAAAGCGTCTCAGATTATTCTGAAGATCTGCAATTGGATTCTCCCAATCCTCCCGCAATTCTTCCGGAATCCCTGTGAGAAATTCCGTCATGGAACGAGGGGCAAATCCACATTCTTTCTGTAACTTTACTCTTTTTTGCTCTAGGCCTCGAAAACGAAGCAGAGTGGGTTGTGCTTCACTGACCAGTCGGGTTAACTCCTCCAAATCATTTTTAGATGCGGAGACAGTTAAGGAATCCTCCAAGTCACATAAAGCAGAAACAAGAGAGGAAAGCTCCGAAAATACGGGCAGGAGCTGTTCCCACTTTTCTCTGTTGGAAATATTCATCATTCTTCCTCTGTATTAATCTTTATATCCTAACATCTTCTCAGCGATACGCTGTGCATTAGGACGATAGGTTCCTGCCTGAACTTGCTGATGAAGTTCTGCTACTCTTTTGTCAGAGGCACTTACGCGAAGAGAGTCGTTGGTAGCTTTAGACAAAGCTGCTGCAAAGCTTCTGTCGTCTACAACGTTTCCCTTAGAAAGGGACAATCTGTCTACATCCGCTTTCTGTGTAGCTTCTACCTGGTCTACCGGCTTCTGTGGTAGTGCTGCCTGACGAGTTTGATAATCTACTCGAGTGTTAAAATCAGGTCTGATAGAAAAGTTCATTTTTTGTCCTCCTGGGTTTTCCCGTTAAATGGCTCCAAGTTTCTTCCTTGCATATCAGAAACTCTTGGGGTATACTTCCCTTCACAAGAAAAATTTTATGAATGAAACCCCTTCTTCCTCTACTATATCGGCGGGTTTTTGGTCGATATAAGGAATAGTCCATTAAAATTGCAATTTTTTTGAAATCATTTTATTTTACATCCAAGGAGGGAAAATGGCAAACATTTTACAGGTAAGTTCTTCCCCGATTACCCCGGATCCATCGATTAATCAGAGAATATCGCAAGATCCTTCTATAAAGAATCCGGTTTCCCCGGGTACGGTGAATCGTGCAGACGGTCAGAATACCGGACAAACCGGCACCGCTACCGGAGAGGGAAGCTTTTCCGGCGTAGATTTTGAAGGGAACTATGCCGCCTTTTTAAAGGAGCTTTCTCAAACGGCGAATCTTCCTAAAGTATTGGAGACGGTGCTTTTTGGTGACGGCGCTCTGGCGCTTTCCCAGGAAAAGGGCGAAATCGGTCAGGTAATGGAGGAGCTTTTCTCTTCTATGGAGATGGAAAGCCCTGAGGATTTGAAAGCATTTTTACAGGATCAGCAGAAGGCCCAGATCAAATTTTCCGGAAATCTCTTTAATAATTTAAGAGGAATGTTAAGCAGCAATATTTCCCCTTCCTTAAAGAATGCGATTTTGAATTTCGGAAAGACCTATAACGACTTCGCGTCTTCCGGACATTTTCTGCAACAGATGGAAACCATTGCGGGAGATATTGATAAGATGCTGCTTCCCTCCTTTCAGGGAGAGTTTGAGGACCTGCTGTCCCAGCTTAATTTTCAGGCTGAGCCGGGAAAGACGGAGGAGAATACTTCCTTAATTAATAATCAGATTATTCCTTTCATGTCCAACTACATTTCCAGAACCCATGACTACGGGGCAGTGAGAAATGCGGTGGTGATGTTTATTTTGTATGCGGTTAAGTATGAAAACGGCTCCGAGGAGCTTTTGGCAAAGCAAAAGGATGCTTTGATGAATAATCCTGACTTCCGTCTTTTGTTTAAGGGAAATCCGGAGGAAGCATTTAAGGAACTCGTAGATCAGGTTAAAGGGCAGGAGGACAATGCCTTCCCCAAGCTCTTTACGGATTTTTTAAAGGCCGGTGCGGAAGGAAAGGCGGGAACGGAAAATATTTCCCATTTCCAGGAAGTTTTGCACGGTTTGCTGGTCAATGAAAGTGTATATATGCCCCTGCAACATTTGGTGATGCCCTTCCGTTACGATGACAAGGATGTGATGAGCGAGATGTGGGTGGAGCAGGAAGCAAAGGACGGTGCCGGCGGAAAGCTGACCAAGATGCTTTTGAAGTTCAACATTCAAAGCCTGGGAAATTTTGAAATCATTTCCGGTATTTCCGACATGCGAGTGGATTTACAGCTCTTTATGCCGGAGGAGCTTATGGATAAGCAGAAGGATGTGGAGGATGTACTTTCCCATATCTTAAGAAGAAACGGGCTTTCCGTAGCGAATCTTGGGGTATACCAGAAGACCAGAGACTTCCGGATTCAGGAAGTTTTCCCGGAGATAAAGGAAGCGGAGAAGGGCTTAAACGTAAGGATTTAAAGCAAAGTAGAGTAAACTTCAAGGAAGGATTATCGAGCCTTATTTGTTATGAGTCGTAAATTTAAGTGTAAGGATTTTGTTAAGGAAAGGTCCTTTTCAAGGAAGAAAAAACTGTCGATAGAATACTATCTTCAGGAATAAAGGAGAGAAAGTGGCAGACTTTAGTAAGATAATGGAGAAAAAGGCGGCAGCCTTAAAGTATGATAATGAGAAAAACGGCGCCCCTATGATTGTGGCGGCCGGTATGGGCCACATGGCGGAAAAAATCACGGAAACCGCAATGAAGTCAGGCGTCCCCGTCTATGAGGACGACAGTTTGGCTTCTCTTCTTACCCAAATGAAACTGGGAGCAGAAATTCCTGAGGAATTGTTTCAGGCGATAGTGGAGATCTATATCTATTTCCTCGGCTTTACCGGGGATCCGGAGAAGGATCGGGCAGAACGGGAACGAAGAAGGGAAGAACGGAAAAACAATCTCTCTTCTTAGTTTCTAAGAAGAGGAGTAATCATGAAGGATAAATTTTTGCATTTTTTGGAAAAAGGGATAGCTCTCTTAGGACTATGCCTTTTTTTCTTGTATTTTAGCGGAGTAGTGAGCTTTGCCGCTTCTAAACCGATTAACAGTATTCATATTCAGATTTACTCAAAGCTTGAGTCCGGAGACAGTCCCGGAGAAATTTTAATCGAAAAGGCTGAAATTCAAAAGCATGAGGTAACCGTAAAGGGAAAGAGTTCTCTTTTTACTATTACTGCCGCAGAGTGGGGAGGGCAGAATAAGTCCACCGTAAAGGTAGGAGAGGAATTGGAATTACTGCTTACCCTAAGCCCCACCGATGTGACAAGTAATTATTTTCTGGCTTCCTATCGGGCCAGCTCCTTCCATATTACGGGAGGATATTATGTTTCCGCCAAAAGAGAGGGTGACGATCTGGTTTTGACTTTGAAAATGAAGGCCGTGGAAGGAGCCTATGACGCCCCGGTTTCCGTGGACTGGAATGAGAAAAGCCTGGGATCTGTTCGTTGGCAACCGGGAGAAGTGGATTCCGGCGTTTATTCGGTTCAACTTTTTCGAGACGGTACCAGAATTCACGAAATAGAAAAGCTTTCCGGAAATCAGTATAATTTTTATCCTTATATGACAAAGGCCGGACGTTACATGGTGAAGGTAAAAACCCTGGTGAAGGATGCCAAGGAAAGAAAATATGCCAGAGGCGGCGGATATACCGAATCCTCCGATTTACAAATTCGAGACAGAGATGTTTCGGACGGTAAAGGAAAAGAAGGAGAGAAGGTTCAAGCGGGAACGGAGAAAAAAATCGGCTGGGAAGAAACGGACGGAAGCTATATTTTCCGCCTGCCCAGTGGAGAGCTCTATAAGGGCTGGGGGAAAATTGACGGATACTGGTACTATTTCCAGCCGGACGGCAAGATGGTAAAGGGCTGGCAGAAAATCCAGGACAAATGGTATTTCTTCCAGGAAAGCGGAGCCATGGCTGTGGGCTGGGTGAAGGATCAGGATCAGTGGTATTATCTGATTCCGGAGACGGAGGCCGCCAACGGTCAAGTGGCAGGAGAATTATTTGCCGGAGACTGGAGAGTCATCCAGGGCAGATATTATTATTTTGAAGCAGATGGAAAAATGCACACCGGCTGGCTGTTCTGGCAGGGAAGATGGTATTACTGCAATGAACTGGACAATAGTTTATTGGGAGTAATGTTTACCGGCTTCTTGACCAGAAATGAAAAGACCTATTATTTAAACAGCAATGGAGCCATGGAAACCGGTTGGCAGAAAATCGACGGAGATTGGCGCTATTTCCAAGAGGAGAGCGGAGAAATGCTGAAAAATACCTCTGTGGGCGGTTTTCCTTTAAATGCAGACGGCATTTTCCTGCAGGGAGAATTTGGAAGATAAAGGGATATTTTGTCGAATCATTGTTTTAGCTCATATCATTATTTTAGCTCATATCATCTTTATGCCCCAATCAAAGGTTTTTGGGAAAATCATATTTTGCAAAAAATGAACTTTTTTGCTGATAATTAAGGAAATAGAATTGTGTATTTTCCGAAAAAGAAGTATTATGGTAATTGGAAGA
>NZ_DBHIGR010000127.1:0-6854 GCF_057249185.1 Oribacterium sp. | reverse complement strand
ATTTTTCATTTCAAAGATTCCCATAAGATAGGAAACGGAATGGGCTCTTTCTATTGTAAGAAAAACATAGGCAGATACCAAAAAAAGAAACAACAAAAGCAGGTATCTTTTCCGAATCCGTAAGCCCTGATACAGGGCAGAAAACACAAATAAAAACAGGGAAAAGAGAAGCTGAAAGCGGGACACCAAAAGGATGGGTAAGAGAAGCGCTAAAAACAAACTGATGCCTGAAAACAGATTCAGTCTGCCCTCTTTTTGATATAAAAAGGGAAGAAGCATAGGAACCAGCACAAAAAGAGTGGTGAAATAATGAAGCCCCTTTAGATGAAAATAAGAATATGCGTGGGGGGTATGCTCCGTAAATAAAGGAATATAGCCAAGAGCCAATGCCTCTATCGCAAATGAAAAATAGGAAATCAAAAGAAGGCCCAAAATACAAAGCTTTAAAAATTGTCCTTCCGTAAAGTTCCACCGATATTTTTTATCGGATAAATCCACTTTCTTTGCTTCTTCCGAGAAGATTTTTTTATTTTTCTTAGAGCGAAGAGCCGCGAATTCAGATAAATACACTCTACCGTGATAAGCTAAAAAGAATAAAAGATAAGCCAAATAATAGCTTAACCAGGTATAAATGGTCCAGGGAGAAGAAAGCTTACTAAGCTGTAAAGTAGCCACACCCTCTCCAAAAAGTAATCCCAAGGCAAACAGACCGGGTAAAGTCACACTGCTTCCCTCTCTCTCTCTTTCCCGAAGAAAAAGATAAAGAGACAAAATCAGAAAGCAGAAAAAGGAAAGCACGGCATATCCCTTTTCCTTCAAAAGATATGCCATGCCATACAATATCGTATATAAGCAAAGGTCAAAAAGCAGACTTTTTCTACAGTTATTTTGTTTTCCGTTCAGCGCTGGGGCCTTTGTTTTCTGTAGATTCTCCACTATCCGCTCCGCTTCCTTTACTATCTCCATTACCGCTTCCCTTTGTTTCCGCCGGGTTTTCCTCCTCTGTGGTCTTCGTGCTTTCCGAGGATTTACTGCTTTCTGTTGTGCCCTCCGTACTCTCTTCCGTAGTACTTGCCTTGGTATTCTGCTCCACCTCTTCCTTCGTGCTTTCCGGAAGCTTTTTGATAGTGGCATGAATATAGACTGTACTGTTGGGCTCTGCCAGAGACAAACCGCTGGGCAAATAATCCTTAAGCCGCAGGCTTACACTCACATCCTCCTTGGCATTCGATACATCCAGGGCAGGAAGAGTCAGTTGATTGAGTCCTTCCAAAACAGATTCACTGCCGGAAACACTGATGCTTTTGGGAGAAATCTGAAGTTCCTCCACCGTATAACCGTTTTGTACGTTTCCTTCCGTTGTGGCGGATAGAATAAGATCCTTCTTCTTGTGAATCACCACCGTATAATCCACCTGCTCCTGAGACAGACTGACATTCGGCAGATTTTGAATAATCTTTCCGTTAGCATCGTAGAAAACAATCTTTCCCGTACCATCGGTATTTTGATTCATGCCGTCCACATTGACTACCAGCCCCAGAGAAGATATTCTTCCCACGGAAGACTCCGGACCGTTTACATAAATGGTGGTAGGATCAACAGTAATGGACGAAACGGTATAACCCTCAGCCACATTTCCCTGTTGATGCACCTGTAAATCAAATTTTTTCTTTTGTAAATCCTCTATGCTGACATGAACAACGGAAGGTCTGGCCACAATATCGGAAATGCTGGAAGCATTTTCCTGATTGACCAGCTCCACATAGACCGGTACGGATCCCGTAATGGAATAATCGCTTAAATCAATATAGGCCTTAAAATCGGAAGCCTTTACAGAGGAAGCCAGATTGCTTCGCACGGTATAACTTACAGCCACCGTACTCCGATCCACTTCCCAGGTTTTATTCTCCGCGGAAAAGGTATCCTGATTCAAAATCTGTAATTCCACGGTTCTGCTTTCCTTTTGTTCCGGATTGGACACATTGAAAACAATCAACCAAAGCAGCAAAGCCAGAACCACACTCACCAGCTTTAATATAAGATTCTCTTTAAAAAACTTCATTTATCTCTCCTCCTTTTTTCTGGGAAGAATGCGGGAAAATAAAGTTTTCTTCTGCTCTTCCTGCTCTTGCTTCGGAAGATATCGTATTAATTCTCCTGCCTCTTTGACATGTAAAAGCTTTCCCTGAAAGGCTACGGAGATTCGTCCCGTTTCCTCGGATACTACCAGGGTAATGGCATCCGTACTTTCCGAAATTCCCAGTGCCGCCCTATGTCTGGTACCGTAGGCCTTGGATATTCCGGTATCGGACAGGGGGAGATAACAGGTGGCGGAAACCACTCTGTCTCCGGAAATCACAACTGCCCCGTCATGTAAGGGAGTATTTTTTTCAAAAATATTAATGAGTAAGGCCGCCGTTACTATACCATCCACATAAATACCGGTATCCTCCACCTCTTTAAGGCTTTGGTTTTGCTCAATAACAATCAATGCACCGGTCTTATATCTTGACATTTCCTGACAGGCCGAAATCAATTCTTCATTAACTCTGAAGCTGCCTTTGCTATCTTCCCTTTGGAACTGCCCGAAAAGATTCTTAGAGCCTAATTGCTCCAAAGCCTTTCGCAATTCCGGTTGAAAAATGATAACAGCCGCAATAATAGCCGCTGTGGAAATTCTTTCAATTAACCAAACAATCGTATTCAAACGGAAGAAAACGGCAAATGCCGTAAACAAAAGAAGCACCAGAATTCCTTTCAGTAACTGCCAGGCTCTTGTGTTCTGAATCCAAAGAAGGACGACATAAATAATCCCTGCCAAAATTGCTATTTCCACAAGTCCTGACAGACTAAACGCAGGAAGTAAACTTACCCACCCCTTAATCTTTGTAAAGAAATCCAATTCCGATACCCCTTTCTCCTCGTAGCAACAAACAGTCAAGTTCACACAAAAATTCTCTTTTCTCTATGGAGAAAAGTCATTAATCCGAAGAAGGAAAATGTTCTCCTTTATTCTTCGGTACAGCCTTTACAAAATAGTAGTAATCATCGTCTTCCATCTGCAAAAATTTGGTTCCCCGGTAATCCACATCATGGAAGAAAAACAGGGTGAATACAGACAACAGGGCGGAAATGATATAGGCAATAATGCTAATCAAGAAGTTCATTTTCAAAGAAAGCAAAGGATACAATACCCAAAGCAATGCCTCCATGACCAGCCCCACCGTTACCGCAATGTGCCAGGAATACTGAAAGCTTCCGTTTCTCAGCAGATAAACCGTTACTACCACAGCAGAAAAAAGAACCAATACAAGAATCATTTCCTTGTCTTTAAAAAAGGGAAGAAGGGTTTTCGTCAAGGATTCCAACTGTTCCGTAAGGTCTGCAGAAGCCGTAAAAAGCTTTTCATTCTGCTGAATAAAGCTGAGGTAAAAATATAAAAAGCATCCCAAAGCCAGAGGTAAAAAGGCCGTAAAGCCCATAGTCAGGCCCACAAATATCGGTAAAAAATAATGGATTTTCAAAAGAAAGCAAAAGGGCATCAAGGCAATGAGGATGGCATATTTTCCTCTGATACTACTTTGCAATAAAAACAAGAACAAAAAGATGCCCCCGGAAACAATCAAGAGCAAAAGAGATTGCTGATAAAAATAGGACATCAATATTACGCCCAGAAGCATCGGTAAAGTCGAAAAGGGAAGAAAAAAGGATATCAAACTAAAAAACAAAAGAAAAATCGGATGCGCCAGCTTTCCCACCATGGAAAAATGGCGGGTTAAGGAAAAAAAGATAAGAAAGGCCAGGCAGGAACGGAAAATAGGAACCATCCAATAATCCTGCTGTCCATATATTTTTTGACATTTTTCTTTAAAAAGTCGAAAACCGTTCATACTCCTACTCTCTCCCTATCTTACTCGTCCAACCAATCCGCCTCATCATCCAGCCACTCTTCTTCTCCCTTTGGTTTGGGAGCAGCATTTTTCTGAACAGCTTTTCCTCCGTCCTTCAGCCTTCTAGCCTTAGCCAATCTTTCCGATCTTGTATAAAGCGGCGCTAAATCCAGTTTAGCTCCCTCTTTCTTCATTTGCAGTACCACTTCCTGAGCCTCTTCTCTGGCTTTTTGAACGATAGTGTCTTTCTCCTCCTTTTTTCTAAACTTTTCCGTTCTCTTTGCTGTAGACAAAAGAAGCAGATCCTCTAAGCGTTCACGGTAAAGCAGACTGTCTTCATAGGCTCTTTCATAGGAATAATAGGACGCAATGGAAATAAGCACAATGGCACAAACCATGCCCAGGAAATAGAGAAGGGAAATTCGCTTTCCCAAATCCATCATATACTGAAAATCTAGCTTTTGGAGAATGTTTTCTATTTCCATAAGAAAATAGGCAAACAGAAGCAGGAAGAAAATCCCTGTATATTGAAGGATTCCCCGCAGTACCCGATTGGAAATATAATCTTCCCTATAGTACTTGGCCGTATCCAGAGCCTCCTGCCCTATTTCCTTTTCCAGCATGGCGACCTGCACCATGGCTATGATTTTCCTCTGATCCAACATCAATATCCCCTTGCCTGTCTGGCCCTTTCCGCATAAGGCGAACTTGGGAATTCCCCTACCACGGAATCAAAGTTCTGATTCGCCTCCGTAGTATTGCCCATGGTTTGCTGTATTCTTGCCAGCAGGAATAAGTTCTCCGCCTCTCTTCGAATCTTTACACTCCAGCTATAATCCTGTAAAGCTTCCTCCAGACGGCCTGCATTCCATGCTGTACTGCCCAATTCCTGCAAACGAAGGTACACACTTCCCTCCATCTGGGACTTAATGGAAGATAGCATGGAGACCAGACTTTCATCCGTAATGGCGCTTTGATCCAAGGCAGTATACAACTGAGCCGCCTGTGTCAAATCCCCTGTGGAAAGAGCATTGTTAATACCTACAAGGCTCTGATATTGCGCCATAAAGGAAGCATTTTGGTTCTCATAGCGATCCAGCTTTTCCTTCATTTCATCATACTCTTTTTGCAGACTGGCATTGGCCGCTGACAAATCACCCATTTTCTGATTCGCAGCATCCAGCTTTTCCGTATAGGATATCATTTCCTGATTGTTTTTGCTATTGGCTCTTCTGATTCCTGCCGGAAGCATCAAAAGATAAAAAACAAAAAGGGCAATCACCACTCCCAGAAGGAGCAGGGCAGAAACCGCCCAGGGGGAAATCTGCTTAACCTCCTGGGGCATCATCACATCATCATCCATCATTTTCCTATGGGAAAAGACATTCCGTAGGCGGCTCTGCTCCACCTCCGCTCTTCCGGTCTTCTTCTTCACATAGTCCATAAGAACGAGAGCCTTTGGATTGTTTCTGTCAATCTTCAGCACCAGATAAAGACTCTTTCCTGCCTTTACCCACTCGCTTCTTCTCATGTAGAGAAGAGAAAGTAAGATATGAGCCTTCACATAGTTCGGACTGTCTCCGATAACCTGATTCAACTGAAAAACCGCTAAGTCTTCGTTATTATGCTGGGCATAGTCCAAGGCTTGATTGTAACGCTTTACATTATCAGAGCAAATGCGTAAAATCGCCGGTTTTCTTTGAATCTGCTCCAAAAAATAATCCGCAGGATTATCCTCCGGCAAAAGATTCATGCTGATGACCCATTGCACCAAGGCATCCGCCACTTCTCCCATCTCAAAAAAAATAAGCCCCAACAGATTTCTTGCTTCCCTTTGGTACTTATCAAAATGCAAGGCCTTCTTCAACAGCTCTGCGGCACCGCTTAAGTCCCGAAGTCTGGCTCTTTCCAGTCCCAGGTTATAATAACAGTTGGCTATCCGTTCCAGGGTAATATCATATTTCATGACGGATCGTTCCCCTTCTTTAAAGCCTCTTCCATAAGCTGTGTCATCAAATCATTCATATCGGTAAGGTCCACCTTGAGAATGGCATCCTCTAACTGATCCACATCCAAGCTTGGTTTAAACCTCTTTATCTCATCCTCGAAATTAATCATTGCACTCCTTTATTTATAAAACTGCTCAATTTTAAAAAAAGAACAGTTTGCACTTTACTTTGCAAATGTGCAGTTTTTGTGAAAAGCATTGACTCCCCTATACTTCTTCTATAGAATCCCAAACAGTTTCAATGGGAAAATGCCTTTGCATGAAATTCTAACATAAGTCAAAATGGCATTCAAGTTTAGAGAAAAGGGAATTATGGAAAGTTTTATTACATTTTTTACAGCACATTTTGAAAAATTTCTTTCTCGGGAAATGATGGTCTTCTTTTTATCCATGATGCCCGTTATCGAACTGCGTGGCGGTTTGATTGCCGCCTCCTTACTGAAGGTAAATTATATACAAGGCTTGCTATATTGTTTAATCGGAAATATCCTCCCCATCCCCTTTGTCCTTTTCTTCTTTTCCAAGGTTGTGGAGCTTATGGAGAAGTCTTCCATCACAAGACCTTTGGCATCCTGGTTTAGGAAAAAAGTAGATAAGCATAAGGATGCCATTGATAAGGTGGACTTCTGGGGTCTGGTTCTCTTCGTGGGAATTCCTCTTCCCGGTACCGGCGCATGGACCGGTGCCATGGTAGCCAGCCTTTTAAAGATGAATCGAAAAAAGGCGTTCTTAGCCATCGGTATCGGAGTATGCCTTGCGGCAGGGATTATGTCCCTACTCAGCTACGGCTTGTTGGGGAAGCTGGTATAGAGGAAAGCCGGTGTAGAGGAAATCCGGTGTAGAGGAAAGTATCTACGAAAAACTAAGAATTTTCGGTTTTATAAGAAATTTTCATGTAGCTTTTATGATAAATTTTTAAGGATTGACATAAATTCACAATAGTTATATAATGCAGA
>NZ_DBHIGR010000126.1:0-6886 GCF_057249185.1 Oribacterium sp. | reverse complement strand
GCCAGATTTAGGTTCTGGTGGGCGACCGTGCAGGTTCAAGTCCTGTCATCCGCAGGCTGAAAACAAGGTTTTCGTGAGGATTGTGATAGAGGAATTATCCTTTATCACTTTTTTTGTATCCGGAAAGACTGGTCTTTTTTGAAGAAAAGCCTTATGCTATAGAAAATCTATAGACGAAGGAAAGGAAGAGAATCGTTTGGGAACAGAGGATATAAGTACAAAAGATATTGTAAGTGAAAATATTGCAAAGGCTTTGATTCGGAAGGCGCTTCAGGCCAGAAGAAAAGCCTATAGTCCCTACTCTCATTTTCAGGTGGGCGTAGCGTTGGAAACAGATTCGGGAGAAGTATTTTTAGGCTGTAATGTGGAAAATGCTTCCTATGGAGCCAGTAACTGCGGAGAAAGAACCGCCCTGTTTAAGGCGGTCAGTGAGGGCTATAAGCATTTTCAGAGAATCGCCATAGTAGGAGGCATGAAGGATAGTGAGGAGCTTCCCTACTGTATGCCCTGCGGAATTTGTCGTCAGGTGATGTCGGAGTTTGTGGATTTACAAAGCTTTCAGGTCATTTTGGCAAAAAATGAAGAGGAGTATAAGATTTATACGCTTGCTGAGCTCCTTCCCCATGCCTTTTTGCCGGAGGCACTGGAGGACTAAGCAGTTGCTTTGGGAACAGTCCTTTATCACGGGGATGTTTTTTTTACAGTTAATAAGATAGAAAAGTTTATAAGGATTAAAAAGTAGTATGGGAAGCGGTAAATATCGCTTCTTCCAAAGATAATATTATTTAGTCAACAATCAAGGAGGATAGTATGGGAACAGCACACAATGAAGCAGAGCTAGGACAGATTGCCAAGACCGTTTTAATGCCGGGAGATCCCCTTCGGGCCAAGTTTATTGCGGAGACCTTTTTGACGGATGTTAAGTGTTTTAATACAGTCAGAAATATGCTGGGCTTTACCGGAAAATACAACGAGAAGGAAGTTTCCGTGATGGGGGCAGGAATGGGTATGCCCTCCATCGGTATTTATTCTTACGAGCTTTTTAATCATTATGATGTGGATGCCATTATTCGTATCGGTTCCGCAGGGGCTTTACACGAGGATATTGACTTAAAGGATGTGGTTATGGCTATGGGAGCCTGCACGGATTCCCGCTACAGCTACCAGTATGAACTGCCGGGAGACTTTGCGCCTATTGCAGATTACTCCTTGTTGGAGAAGGCAGTAGGAACAGCCAGAGAGTTAAAGATTCCCGTTAAGGTGGGAAATGTGGTTTCCTCGGATGTTTTCTATAACGGCTATACCAAGGCCAATGAAAAGTGGGCAAGCATGGGTGCCCTTTGCGTGGAAATGGAGGCTGCAGCCCTCTATATGAATGCGGCGAAGGCAGGGAAGAAGGCCTTGGCGATCCTTTCCATTTCCGACCATATCTTAAAGGGAACAGAGCTTTCTCCTGAGGAGAGAAAGGTGGGCTTTAAGGATATGATGGAGATTGCTTTACGTTTGGCATAAAGATTTTGCGTTATGTTTGGCATAAAGATTTTGTGTTATGCTTGACATAAGTATTTGCATAACATTTAGCACAAGGCATTTGCATTGGCTTTAGCATAAGGAGTTTCCATGATTAATTATTCAGAAGATGAACGCTGTTATCATATCGGGGTAAAAAAAGGAGATTTAGGAAAATATGTTCTCCTCCCCGGAGATCCGAAACGCTGTGAAAAGATTGCAAAATATTTTGACAATCCGGAATTGGTGGCGGACAGAAGAGAGTATGTGACCTATACCGGAACCCTTTTGGGAGAAAAGGTCAGTGTCTGCTCCACCGGTATCGGCGGCCCTTCCACTTCTATTGCTTTGGAAGAGCTCAGTACCTGTGGAGGAGAGGTTTTTATCCGTGTAGGTACAGCGGGAGGAATGGACCTTTCGGTAGAAGCAGGAGATTTGGTGATTGCCCAGTCTGCAATCCGTATGGAGGGAACATCCAAGGAATATGCCCCTATCGAGTGGCCAGCCACAGCGGACTTCGAGCTGACTAAGGTGCTGGAAGAGGCGGGAAAAAAGCTTTCCGCAAAAACCCATGTGGGGGTAGTGCAGTGTAAGGATGCTTTTTATGGACAGCATAAGCCGGAGGATTTGCCGGTCTCCAAGGAATTGTTGGAGAAGTGGGAGGCCTGGTGCAAATTGGGCTGTAAGGCTTCCGAAATGGAAAGTGCGGCGCTTTTTACTGTGGGAGCCTACCTGAAAAAGAAGGTGGGAACCGTTCTTTTTGTGGTATCCAACCAGGAGAGAGTAAAGGCCGGACTTTCCAATGAAATTTTACACGATACGGATTTGGCGATTCAGACCGCCATTGAGGCCGTAAAGCTCCTGATTCAAAGGGAGAAAGAGAGAAAGTAGGGAAGATGAAATTTAAAAGAATATTTTTGATTGTTTTAGATTCTTTAGGCATTGGAAATGGCAAGGATGCAGCAAAGTTTGGAGACGAAGGCACGGATACCTTCCTTCATATTACGGAAAAGATGCCCTCATTTTCCATCCCTAATTTGGAAAAGCTGGGCATGGGAAATTTAAAGCGCTTAAAAGGGGTTTCTCCGGTAGAGAAGCCTATGGCCAAGTACTATGCCTTAAATGAAGCCAGTAACGGGAAAGACACTATGACCGGACACTGGGAAATGATGGGGATAAAGACGGAAAAGCCCTTTATTACCTTTACCGACACCGGATTTCCACCGGAATTAATTCAGGCATTAGAGGAAAAGACCGGAAGAAAAGTGATTGGAAACAAGGCAGCCTCCGGAACGGAGATTATTGAGGAGCTGGGAGAGGAGCAATTAAGGACCGGAAGTATGATTGTTTATACCTCTGCGGACTCCGTTTTGCAGATTGCGGCTCCGGAAGATCCCAAGTATTTTGGTTTGGAGGAACTGTACAAGGACTGTGAAATTGCCAGAGAAATCACCATGAAGGACGAATGGAGAGTCGGAAGAGTCATTGCCAGACCCTATGTAGGGGAGAGAAGGGGAGAGTTTAAGAGAACCTCCAACCGCCATGACTTGGCTTTAAAGCCACCTACAAAAACCGTGCTGAATTATTTGGAAGAGGCGGGACTTTCCGTGATTTCCATTGGAAAGATTAATGATATCTTCGTGGGAGAGGGAATCAATAAAGCCATCCACTCCCGCTCCTCTGTAGAAGGGATGGAACAGTGCATTGCCGTGGCAAAGGACGAGGATTTTAAAGGACTTTGCTTTGTGAATCTGGTGGACTTTGATGCCCTTTACGGCCACAGAAGAGATCCCATCGGCTACGGAGAAGAAATTGAGCGCTTTGATGAGAAGCTGGGCGAATTGCTGTCCGTATTGAAGGAGGACGATCTTTTGATGCTGACTGCGGACCATGGAAATGATCCTACATTTTCCGGAACGGACCATACCAGAGAACAGGTGCCTCTCCTGGTTTATCATAAGGGAATTGCAGGAGGTCAAGGGGAGGAGCAGGACAGCTTCGGCGTAATCGGTGCCAGTGTCGCGGATAATTTTTCCGTTTCCCTTCCCTCTGAGCTGATTGGAAAGTCTCTCTACAAGGAGTTTTAAAAAGAAATGAAAACAGAGAAAGACTATATGAAGATGGCTCTTTCCCTGGCGAAAAAAGCAGCGTCCCGGGGGGATGTTCCCATCGGGGCGCTGATTGTTTATGACGGGACGAAGCCGGACTCGCTCATGGGAAGACTTTGCCAAGAAAAGGGAATTCTTCCGGGAACGATTTTGGGCAGGGGCTATAACCAGAGAAATCGAAAGAACAATGCCCTTTACCATGGAGAAATTTTAGCCATTGAGAAGGCCTGTAAGAAAATAGGAGACTGGCGATTGGAGGATTGTACCCTCTATGTGAATTTGGAACCCTGCCCCATGTGTGCAGGCGCTATTTTGCAGGCCAGAATCCCCCGTCTGGTCTTTTCTCTTCGGAATCCCAAAGCCGGCTTCTGCGGTTCTCTCTTGAATGTTTTGCAGATGAAGGAGCTGAATCATCGGGTGACGATTCGGGAAAATGTTTTAGAGGGGGAAGCAAGGGACTTGCTTTCCCGTTTTTTTAGCTCTATGAGAGAGAATAAAAAGGAAAGCTGATAAAAAAAGCGGGAATGTATTTCCGGGAAAAGCAGTGCTTTATGCAAGTGCATAGGATAGAAAAAAATCTAAAAAGGGATTTGTGCAATGAGACAGGAGAAAGTATGGGAAGAAGAGGAATATTAATCTGTGCCGGATATTTTTATGGAATTCCTTTTCCCTTGGATCGAGAGGATCTGATTATTGCGGTGGACGGAGGCTTTCGATACTGTCAAGAGGAAGGTATTAGCCCCTCTTTGATTTTGGGAGATTTGGATTCTTTGAGAGGGAGCTCCTTAGAAAATCCGTCTTCTGCATCCTATACTATCTTTTCTGAAAATCCGAAGGAGAAGGCGGAATTTCTTTCAGAGTCTTCCTTTCAGGGGATTCCCCTGAAGCAACTTCCTGTAGTGAAAAATGATACGGATCTTTTAGCGGCTATCAAGCTTTGTCTGGAAGAAGGAATCAAGGAAATCCACATCTTTGGGGCTTTAGAGGGAAGGCGCTTTGACCATAGCCTTGCCGCATTACAAAGTCTGGCCTATCTTACCGAACAAAAGGCTAGGGGATATTTGTACGGAAAAGAAGAGCTTATTACGGCAGTTCAAGATGGAAGTCTGCATTTTCCGAAAGGGATGAAAGGGACTTGTTCCGTGTTTTCCTATTCCGAGGAGGCTAGGGGGGTAGAGGAGAAGGGACTTCTCTATCAGGTGCATAAAGGCTGCTTAAAGAACAACTTTCCTATAGGGGTGAGCAACGCCTTTACAGGAGAAGAGGCAGAGATTTCCGTGGAAAAAGGAATGCTTTTTGTAAGCTATGGAATAGAAAATCTGTAAGCTATGGAATAGAAATTCTTACTTGCAAGCCCAGGTGCCCTTTGCTATAATTTTTTTACAGACTTGGCTGGGGCGTTCGAGTCCACACAATTTGAACCTACAAATATGACATACGGGATTCCGATATTTGCGATTAGGATAGCATGCCTTCCGTCCTGCGGTTAAGGATCCTTGAATAATCCGTGAGGTGACCCACCTGGCTTAATGCTAGGAGTCAAACGTGTGGTACGGCGCTTTGGTGAGTCTGATTTTTGTGTTAAGTAAGAAATAAACTGTTCCTGCCGTATTTGTAAAGCATAGAGTCACAGGGAAAAGTGACTGTTTTATAGAAAAAAATGGCAGATGTACAGGGCGATGTATAGATGAACTGTTCTTTTAGGAGTGTAGAGCCATGAAAAGGGAAAACTGGACAGAACAAATCAAGTGGGGAATTACCGCATTTTTGGTATTGGCGGCGACTTCCCTGCTTTTTATTATAGTGAGCCATTTGGAGACCATTAACAAGAATTTTAATCTCTTTATTCAGATTCTGATGCCCATTATTTACGGGGCGGTTTTGGCCTATTTAATGAGCCCGGTATATAACTTTGTGGTAAAGATGACGGATGTTCTTTTGGCAAAGTTTTTTCGCAAAAAAAGCAAAAAACAAAGTACCATAAGTAGTTTTCTGGCCACCATTTGCAGCCTGTTGTTTCTGGTATTTATCGGAGGAAGTCTGGTATCTCTTTTGATTCCGGAGCTGACAAAGTCCATCTATAACCTATATATGACTTTGCCGGATGCCCTTAATCGCTCCTACGAAAGAATTCAAACCCTGCTGACCAATTATCCTGAAGCCAGAGAGTATGTGGAAGATTTATATACGGAGATCAGTGCCTTTTTCAGCAGTAAACCGGAGAGTGCCCAGACGATTTTGGGACATTTACAAAATATTGCCGCATTCTTCCGTGACGGTATATGGAATACCTTTACGGTGGTGAAGAACATCTTAATCGGTCTGATTGTGATGGTTTACCTTTTAAATCTGAAGAAGACCTTGAAGCTACAATTTCGAAAGCTCCTGTTTGCCATCTTTTCCAAGGAAAAGGCGAAAGGGATTATTGAAGAGCTGCAATATGTTCACAAGATGTTCGGCGGTTTTATTCTGGGAAAAATCATCGACAGTGTGATTATCGGAATTTTAACCTTCTTTGTTTTAAGCATAATGAAGATGCCCTACACTTTGTTGGTTTCCGTAATCGTCGGCGTAACCAATGTGGTGCCCTTCTTCGGCCCCTTCGTGGGCGCCATTCCCTGCATCATCTTGATTATGTTAAGCAGTCCTCTGCAGGCTCTGTACTTTGCCATTGCCATTTTGGCGATTCAGCAGCTGGACGGAAATGTCATCGGACCGAAGATTTTGGGAGACTCCACCGGACTTTCCAGCTTCTGGGTACTATTCTCCATCATTCTATTCGGCGGACTTTTCGGCTTTGTGGGAATGATTATCGCCGTACCTTTATGGGCGGTTATTCTGAACAGCATCCGGCGCTATGCCAATAAACGTTTAGAGAAGAAGCAAATTCCGAATAGCGCAGAGTACTTTGAGGATTTGGGGAAAATTTAGACAGCTAAGAAGGAGATAAAATGTTTTCCATCGTTTTTCTACATAGAGTGCTGAAGGAGGGGTAATCTGAGCCCGCCGGTACTTGCTGAAAGCAAGCGAAGCGCAACTTGAAGTTAGTACCGCTGCGAAGGCGAGGTTAGCGGGAGCGTGCCCCTGTTCAGCACTATATGCAGAAAAACCGATTTAAGAACCGATGTATTCCTTCTTAGCTGTCAAAATTTACCCGTATATTCTGTGAGGATTTGCTCCCATATCCTTTGGTTGTAAAAGTTGGGATTTTTGATATAATCCCGTCTTTGACAGTTGCGAAAGAGTCAAGAGCCCATAAACGGCGTAAT
>NZ_DBHIGR010000125.1:0-6907 GCF_057249185.1 Oribacterium sp. | reverse complement strand
AGCCCTCTTTCCACCAAAAGAACATCCAGCCGTTCCTTCTTTCCAGCCATGCTTTCTCCTTTACGCTTTAAAAATTCCCTTCTCCTGCATTTTCCTGATAATGCTGTCGGAGTCAATGCCTAAGATTTCCCGAAGAGCGGAAACGCTTCCGTGCTCCACATAGGCATCCGGAAGGGCCACAGTTTCCACCCTTATCTCCGGATGACAGGCATTCATATATTCCAGGACAGCCTCACCGAAGCCGCCGTTTCGTACATTTTCCTCTAAAGTAATGATGCTGTGATGTCCCTCTTCCACAAGCCTGTCCAAAATCTCTGTATCAATAGGCTTGGCAAAGCGGGCATTCACAAGCGTTAAGTTGTATCCCTTCTTCTCCATCTTTTCCGCAATATGGGCTCCGGTGGACACCATAGAGCCAAGAGCCAAAAGGGCAATCCCCTCTCCTTTTTTTAATACCTCTGCCTTTCCCAAAAGGATTTCCTCCTGCTGCTCAGAAAAGCCCTGATAAGCCACTCCCCTTGGATAGCGAAGACAGATCGGGCCGGAAAAGGCTAAGGCAAAACGGAGCATTTCCTGTAACTCCCGAGCATTTTTCGGTGCCATCACCGTCATGTTGGGCATGAGGCGAAGGTAAGACAGATCAAATATTCCCTGGTGGGTTTCGCCGTCCGCCCCAACCAGTCCCGCCCGGTCAACGGCGAAAACCACCGGCAGCTTTTGCAGGCACACATCATGCACCAGCTGGTCAAAGCCTCTTTGCAAAAAGCTGGAATATACCGCCATCACCGGCTTTAAGCCCATGCTGGCCATCCCTGCCGCAGAGGTTACACCGTGGGCTTCCGCAATCCCCACATCAAAAAAGCGTCTGGGGAAGGCCTTTTCAAAGGCATCCAATCCGGTGCCGTCCGGCATAGCCGCGGTAATGGCTACAATATTCCGATTCTTCCGGCCCTCCTCCACCATGGTCTGAGAAAAGACCTTGGTATAGCTAAGTCCTGTACTTTCCGCCTTATCCTTTCCGGTGGACAAATGGAAGGGACTTACCCCATGGTAATGGCTGGGGGACTGCTCCGCCGGCACATAGCCCTTTCCTTTTTTGGTGACCACATGAATCAAAACCGCATGATCCACCCTTTTCGCTTCCTGTAACACCGTTTCCAGGGCCTTAATATCATGTCCGTCCACAGGACCCAGATAGGTGATGCCCATGTTTTCAAAAAACATGCCCCGGACAAAAAGCTGTTTAATAGAATTTTTGGTATTTTTCAAACGATCCACAAGACTTGGTCCAAGGATAGGTACCCTGGAAAGTCCTGCCGCAAAATTCTCTTTGAAATGGGTGTAATTCTCATGAGAACGAATGCCGTTTAGGTAGGTGGAAATCCCCCCCACATTCTTGGCGATAGACATTTCGTTATCGTTTAAAATGATAATGAAGTTCTTCTTCATTTTCGAAGCATTGTTTAAAGCTTCATAGGCCATACCTCCGGTGAGGGCTCCATCTCCAATGACCGCCACCACCGTTTCCTTTCCTCCCAAAATATCCCTAGCCTGGGCTATCCCCAGAGCTGCGGAAATGGAGGTGGAGCTGTGACCAGTATTAAAGCAATCATAGGGACTTTCCTCTCTCTTTGGAAAACCGCTGATTCCTCCCAGCTGCCGAAGCCCGTCGAAGTCATCCATTCTCCCGGAAAGAATCTTATGGGTATAGCACTGGTGTCCTACGTCCCACACCAGCTTATCCTGGGGCAGATTCAGGCTATGAAAAAGAGCAATGGTCAGCTCCACCACCCCCAGATTGGAGGCCAAATGCCCCCCATGCATGGAGGTTTTTTCCAAAATAAAGCGTCTCAGCTCCTTGGCCAAGGCCTTTTGTTCGGAAAGGGACAGCCTCTTTACATCCTCCGCCCCATGAATTGACTCTAATATCATGAAAAATCTCCTAATTCTTTCAACAAAGAGAAACTATCGCCTCTTTCAATAGACCTTCTCCATCACTCCTTATAAGAAAATCCTTCTAGCTCCTTCTGGAACAAAGATATTTGCTAAAGGAAAGCAGAAACTCCAAGGCTTCCGCATCCACAGTGCTCTTATCCAGGCTCTGTAAAAGGCTTCTGCCCTCTTCCGTATACTGCTCCACCATGGCCTCCGCCTTCTCCATGCCATAAAAGCTAAGAGCCGTGGTTTTCGCCTGCTCCGCATCCGAGTGGATAGGCTTTCCCAGCTCGGAAAAGCTGGAAATCTCATCCAAAATATCATCCCGAATCTGGAAGGTCAGGCCGATTTTCTCTCCAAAGGAAGCCAGCTTCTCCTGCTCTTCCGGATTAGCCCCTCCCAGTAAAGCCCCGATTTCCAAGGAAGCGGAAAGGAGGGCTGCAGTTTTCTTTCGATAAATAAAGAAAAGCTCTTCCTCCGTCAGAGGCTGTCCGGTTTTTTCAATGTCTAAAACCTGTCCCCCAATCATCCCCTCTATCCCTGCGGATGTCGCCAAAATCTTCAGGCCCTGCATGGTAGGAAAAAGAAGTTCCGCGGAATTACCCTTTTTTCCTTCCTTCTCCAAAACCTCCAAAACCCATTGAAAGGCATAAAGACTTAAGGAATCCCCTGCCAGTATTCCCTGAGCCTCCGTAAAACGGTACCAGGTAGCTTCCTTACCTCTACGATACTTGTCATTATCCATAGCAGGCAGGTCATCATGGCAAAGAGAAAAGCTATGAATCATTTCCATGGCCAGCATAAAAGCCTCAGCCAAGGGCAGGAAAAGCTTCCGTCTTTCTTCCCCGGCGAAAAGCAAAAAGGCCTCTCTAAGCAGGATGGGACGAATCCGTTTCCCCCCTACCATAAGGCTGTAGTTCATGGCTTCTATTCCGGTTTTCGTAGGCCCCTTTTCCTCCGGCAAAAATGCGGTCAGAATGGCCTCCACTTCCTGTCTCCTCTTTTGAAATGCCGCTTCCACGGAATGATTCCCCATCTCGGTGCCCTGATTTTCCATCTTGGTACCCTGATTTCCCATCTCGGTACCCTGATTCTCCTTAAGCATCCAAGCCACCCTTTTGCTCGCTGTCTAAAAGCTTCACCTGCTTTTCAATCTGGTCAATGCTTTCATTGGCTTCCTTCAGCAAAGAAACCGCCTTCTGGTAGATGGCAAAGCTTTTCTCCAAGCTCTCCTCGCCCTCCATCTTTTCCAACAGTCCGTCTAAATTTTCAAAAATCTCGTTTAAATCCTTCTTTTCCTTCTGCTCTTTCTCCGCCTTCTTCAGCTTCTGCTCTTCGACTTTCTTTTCCTCTGTTCCCATACAGTCTCCTTTCTCTAGGCGTTTCTCCTATTCTATACCAAGCTGCTATTACTCCGGCTTTTATACTCAAGTCTATTTCGCGAGCTTTTTCCATACATATCCACTATTGCTTTAACTTTTCCGGCCCAAGCCTCTATTCCTGCGGCTTTTCCAATCCAAGCCTCTATTGCTCCGACTTCTCCGGCCCAAGCCGTTCTTCCTTGTGCTTTTCCAAAACCTTGGCCTTGGCAGTGCCGTCCGTGAAATGAATCTGTAAAATCTCTCCCATTTTCACCTGCTCCACACTGCTCATCCGCTTACCGTCTTCCCTTTGCACATAGGAAAATCCCTTGGACAGCAGACGCAGGGGGGAAAGGGCATCGAATTGCTCGGAAAGGATGGCTAACTGATGCTTCTTCTTTTCCAGCTTCCCTTCCATGAGCCTTGGAAAATGTCGATACCGCTCCTCTTTATTTTTCGCAAGAAGAATTTTTTCCTTCATCTTGTGGGGAAAGACCTGATACTCTCCCATCCTGTCCTTGGCATTTGTAAGCTTTCGCTCCATCCATTGGGGGAATACCCGGTAGGGAAGAAGCGCCGATTTATTTTCCTGAATACATAGCTCCATCTGCCTTTGAAAACGACTTTCCAAATCCAGCAGTCTATGCTGTTTTCCCTGTAGAATATTTCTGGGGTGAAGGACAGAAAAACGAAGCTCCTCCTCCTTAACCCTTTGCCGCATTTTCTGAATAATCCGCTCCATCCTTTGATGGAAGGTATAGGTATAGCTTGCCAAATCATCCACAAACTGCATATAGTCGAAAACCGCAAGCTCCGCCGCAGCAGAGGGGGTGGGGGCTCGCAAATCCGATACAAAGTCCGCAATGGTAGTATCCGTTTCATGTCCCACAGCGGAAATGATGGGGGTGTCCGCATTGAAAATAGCCTTAGCCACCGCATCTTCGTTAAAGGCCCAAAGGTCCTCTATGGAACCGCCACCTCGACCTACAATCAGTACATCCAAGCCCATCTGATCCAGACGGGCAATCCCCTTACAAATGGAAGCCACTGCCCCCTCACCCTGTACCAGGGCCGGATAGAGGAAAAGCTCCACAAAAGGATTTCTCCGCTTTGCGATTTGGATAATGTCTCGAACCGCTGCTCCGGAGCTTGCGGTAACAATACCGATTTTTCTGGCATACTTGGGAATCGGCTTTTTATACATGGCATCAAAAAGCCCCATTTCCTGTAATTCCTTCTTCAAGGCCTCAAAGCGAAGATAGAGGTCTCCCTGTCCCGCCCTTTGGAAGGAATCCGCATAAATCTGGTAGCTGCCCCCTACCTCATAAACACCGATACGGCCGGAACACAGCACCTTCATTCCATTTTCCAACGGAAAAGCAAGCCCCGCCCTCTTTCCCGCAAACATAATGCCGGAAAGCTGCGAAGCCTGGTCCTTTAAGGTGAAATAAATATGTCCCGAAGGATGCATTTTCAAATTGGAAATTTCCCCACTGACGGTAATGTGGGAAAGGAAGAAATCTTCCTGCATCATTCGTGCCAGATAACGATTTACCTGACTAACCGTATATTCTTTATTTGCCATAGGCTGCTGTAATATCCCGTCACATTTCAAGGTAAAGCTTCCGCCCGAAGTGCACTTTCTCCGCAAGGCATGCGCTTCAGACGTTCTAAAGAGCGAAGTCTCTGCCCGGAGAACACTTTCCCCATAAATAAAGCAATCGCCTTAGTGAAATTGTGATTGGGGATGAATTCTATCCTCTCTTTGGCGCTTTACCATCTTTAGCTTTTGATTTTACGATATGGAAAGACTTTTTCTCCGCCTTTCCGGATTTGCTCTTAGAAGACTTGCCCTTCTCTTCTCCCTCACCCTGCTTTCCGGTGATACGAGCCAGGACACCATTGACAAAGGAGCCGGAATCCGCTCCCCCGTACTTCTTCGCAATCTCCACCGCCTCGTTAAAAACCACCTTATCCGGGGTTTCTTCCTGATACTCCAGCTCGTACAAGGCCAAACGAAGAACGGTTAAGTCTGTTTTTGACATACGGCTGGTGGTCCAGCCCTCTGTTACCGCGTTGATTCGCTCATCCAAATGAGGAAGCCGTTCCAAAATCTTCATGACTTCCTGAGACAAAAATGCCTCCTCCTCTTCAGAAAGATGTTCTTCTTCCTTCTCCGGAAGTAAAAAATCCTCATCCTCTTCCTTGCTATAGGAATAATGGCTCAACTGCTCCTGTTTCCCCTCTTCCGGGTAAAATAAGGTGGAAAACAAGAGTTTAAATTTATGGTCTCTTTCTTCTCTCTTATTCATTCTCTTTATTTACCACTCCTGAAATGCGGATATTCACCTCAGAAACGACAAGCCCCGTCATGTTGTTGATGCTTGCGGAAACCTTGTCCTGCACAGCCTTTGATACTTCGGGAATGGCATAGCCGTACTCCATATTGAGGCTCAGGTCTACCTTCACTTCTCCGTCCCTAATCTGTACTTTCACGCCTCTCGCGAGATCTTTAATGCCCAGTTTCGAGACAAACTGTCCGGACCAGCCGCCATCCATCGAGTGTACACCTTCCACTTCCGTTGCGGCAATGCCGGCAATAATGGCAATCACTTCATCCGCAATAATCACATCGCCATAACTGGGATTGCCCTCTACCTTAATCTTATTCTCTTCTTCCATCCTAACCCTCCTATCGTCTTCTGTAAGCCCGACACTTCCTCCGTCGCTTTGCCATCTCTCTCCGAAAGAGTTGCAAAGAATTTTACCATAAAAATAGAAAATCCGAAAGCAAGTACAGGAACTCTCCAAACTTTTTATCCTGCAAAATTTTCAATTTATAAAAGTGCCCTTTTCAAGCCCGTTCTTTCATTTATATGATTTTCCGAATAGTGCCTTCTCCTATGCATTATCTCAATTAGACAGTTCAAACAAAGAGTAATACACTACCATTTTGAAGTATTTAATGGCAGTTATTACTCTTTTTTAAGGAAATGAAAAGGACAGAAGGAGGCTATTGTGGGAGAAAAAATGGATTTCAGTAAACTCGGATTCGGTACAAAAATGATTCATGCGGGACAGGAGAAAGATCCGGCATACGGCGCGCTGGCTACGCCGATTTACCAGACCTCCACCTTCTGCTTTGATACGGTAGAAGAAGGCAGTGCCATCTTTTCCGGAGAAAAGCCCGGTTTCGCCTACACGAGAGGCGGTAACCCCACGATTAGCGCACTGGAGAAGAAATATGCCGCTTTAGAGGGTGGAGAGATGGCGATTGCAACGGCTTCCGGTATGGGTGCCATCGGCGGCGTCCTTCTCGGACTGCTTTCCAGTGGCGACCACATCATTCGGGGAAAATGCGTCTACGGCTGTACGGATATGGTACTCCGTGAAACCTTAGATAAATTCGGTGTGGAAGTGAGTTCCGTAGACACGACAGACCTTTCTGCCGTAAAGAAGGCAATACGCCCGAACACCAAAGTCATTTACTTCGAGAGCATGACAAACCCGACGATGGAACTCTCGGACATTCAAGAAATCGCCAAAATCGGGCATGAAAGCGGCGTGAAAGTCGTGGTGGATAACACCTTTACCCCGCCACCCGAAATCAA
>NZ_DBHIGR010000124.1:0-6928 GCF_057249185.1 Oribacterium sp. | reverse complement strand
CATAGTCTAACATTTTCAGCGCAGTTTTACTGCCGTTAATAAAGACTCGATCCCCGTCCTTTACAAGCGTTGCGGCATACCTGGAAATTAGGTCACGGCACATCTTTATGTTTTTACTCAGAGTCTTATTTCCCTTTACGTAGTCTAAAGTAGTAGCACCCCCATGGGTCCTCTTTAGCAAATGCTTTTGTTCCAAATCATGTAGGTCGCGCCTTACGGTCATGATGGAAATTCGAAATTCCTTTGCTAAATCGTTAGAATGTGCTTCCCCCGCTTTTCTGACATATTTCAGAATATTCTGTTGTCTTGTTTCCACATTGGACTTACTGTTTTTCATCTCTATTACCTTATTCAACATGCTGTCAATCAAACTGTTCGGGGAAGCTTTCTTCTTAATTAGTCTAAAAGTCCCGCTTCCTGAAGGTTAGCTTCAATCTCTTTGTCGGACATTACATTCTTTAAAGGTACAACAACTGTGCTTTCCCCTAAGTTTTCAAAATTTGCAGCAAATGCCTTGGAGCAGAAAACTACATCATAGTTCTTTGCTGCACTTTGTCCCTCGGAAATGGGGCAGTGTGTCAATTCTGCAGGCTTAATATCATGACGCTTCATTACCTTCTGAATAGCCAGTTCCATCATTAGAGAGGAACCTGCTCCGTTTGCACAACAAGCCAATATTTTCTTTCCGTCTAATTTTGCCATCTTAAATTTCTCCCTTCTTTGCCTTCAGATGCTCTTTGTAAGCTTCGTAATCTTCGGTAATCAGGAAATATCCCTTCGGATCCTTAAGGTACTCAATCTGCGGAATGGCAAGGAGAGCCAGAACTACGACTCCCACACCGATATAGCCAAGATAGTGCATTAAAACTGTGAACATCGGCCATACAGTATCCCAGTCAAACATTCCAAGGTATCCGCCGTAGTTTGCCATGCCAACCCATCCGGAGATAAATGCTGCACCGAAAACCTGAATAAGTCCTGAAAGGAATGGTATAACAAGGCAAGCCTTAAGTCCACCCTTTTCGTTAGCAACAAGACCAATAGTTGCATTATCGAAGAATACAGGAACGAATCCGCAGATGATAATAGTGGGTGATCCCATAAGGATCAGGGTTACGATAGCAATAATCTGTCCTGTAAGACCTGCAAGGAAGCCAAAGGTTACAGCATTTGCATCTCCAAATCCATAACAAACCGCACAGTCAACACCGGGTACGGAGGAGGGAAGAAGTTTGTCGGCAATTCCTTGGAAGGAAGCGGTTAATTCTGTTACGAAGGTACGAACACCAAGCTGCAGAATAGCAAGATAAACAGCAAACTGTAGAGAGGTGTTAAATACATAGAAAGCAAAGTTCTCAGTTTCCTTTGTTGCTCCGGATTCTACAAAGAAAGGTTTTCCGATAACGGCCATAATGATTCCGAAGAAAACCGTCATTAAAATAGCGGTACATACCATGTTTTGGCTAAAAATGGAGAAGAATCCGGGCATCTTAAGATCGCCGACCTTCTTCACATCCCTCTTTCCTCCACGATCTCCAAATAACTTCTCTGAAAGCCATGCGCCAAGACGGATACCGAACATTTGCTGGTGTGCAATGGCGAATCCTGCACCGTCTGTAAGCTCCTGCATAGGCTTAACGGTAAGGTTGGAACCAACTGCCCAGTAGGCACCAAGGATTACAGACATAACAATCATTAACGCCGGATTGTTGTTTCGAAGTGCAGGCAGAGCGAAAAGAATCAGCCAGTAAGCGGTAGCAGCCTGCTGCACCTGTACGTGTCCGGTAGTGAAAAGAGTACGACACTTTGTAATCTTATTGAAACGTACAAGCAGGATATTTACGATAAAGGCAATGAGAAGAAGGGTCATAACCTGTGAAAATCCCTTTCCAAAAACTTCTTCTACACCGGCAGTTACTGCGTTTTGTCCATAATAAGGATCGATAACGGCAGCAGTAAGATTAAATCTGTCCTTTAGTCCTGCAAGGATAGGACGGAAGTTGGATACCAGTCCGCCGGAACCTGCACTGAGGATTAACATACCGATAATAGCCTTTAACGTTCCGGCAAGTGTGTCATACCACTTCTTGCCCATAAGGCAGTAACCCAGAAAAGTTAGAAAACCTACCATGTAAGGTGGCTTCTGCAAGATGTAGGTCGCAAAAAACGACCAAATTGTACTTAATACTCCCATTTTGTTCCTCCTGATTTTATACTTAAGCTTTGTTTGTTTGGTGCTTTTTCATGGCTGCCAGAATATCCTCTTCACTACGACATTTTCCCAGAGCTTCGATTAAGTCATAGTTCATAAAGACATCCATAAGCTGAGAGATGTTTTCCATATGTTCATCTCCGTTTACTGCTGAAAGGGTAAAGAGAAGATTGGCTTCTTTTTTCTCCCCGCTTTCATCTTGGCCGAAATCAATCATATTTTCGCAAATCATAAGTCCTACAGCAGTCTTATATGCCCCGATTGGATTTTCAGTGGTATGGGGCATAGCAATATTATGCTCCAACACGATATAGGGGCCGTGCTTTTCAATGCAGGCTACAATCTGCTTATAGTAGTCTTTGTCAACGCTTCCTTCTTCCACCAAGGGAAGTGCGCTAAGCCGTACAGCCTCCTGCCAGGAAATTCCTTGCCCGTTGATAAAGCTATAGTGCTTTCTTTCGATAATTCTTTCTAAAACATTAGACATTAGGGAACCTCCTTTTTATAAGCAGGAACGGAAGGGTATATTCTGGGGATGCTCGAAGCAGTCCTCAAATCCTCTACGGTGGTGGAAATAAATCTTATCCTTGTCCTGGGGATAAACATATTTTCCTCCTACCTGCCAGAAGAAGGGGTGGAACTTATATTCATTGCGATCCTTCTTGAAATCGTAGAGCAGTTTGATTTCTTCGCAGTCTGCCTGGAAGTTTGTCCATACGTCCCAGTGAATAGGGATGACAACCTTACACTGTAGATTCTCCGCCATACGAAGAACATCAATGGAAGTCATTTTATCCTGCATACCGATGGGGTTTTCTCCGAAGGAGCCGAAGGCAACGTCAATGTCATAATCCTTACCGTGCTTTGCAAAGTAAATGGAGAAGTGGGAGTCTCCGGAGTGGTAAATGTTTCCTCCTGGAGTCTTTACCAGGTAGTTTACGGCCTTGTCATCCATATCGGTAGGACATACACCGGTAAGTTCCTCTCTGTCCTCTCCGGTAGAATCGGTGGTTACGATACAGGTTCTGTCAAAGCTGTCCAGACATACGATTTCGATGTCCTTAAGCTTAATCACATCTCCCGGCTTTACGATTTTGCATCTTTCCTCCGGGACTCCCCATTTTTTCCAGGTTTCTACGGATTTTAAAGGACCGATAAAGGGGACAGGAATTTCCTTGCCATTTTCATCCAGTGTGGTCATTCCGCTGTTAATCACATGAGCAGCCCACTCGATAGACATATGATCCTGATGATAATGAGTAGCTAAAACTGCATCCACCTGCTTGAAAGCAAAGGGGTCAATCACGAAGGGAACATTTCTTAAGTTTGGCTGCATCAGTCTGCCACCGCACATATTAGCCATCTGATGTCCCGGTTTCATCTGATTATCTCCGTGGGTACGTTTTCCGTTACCACACCAAAGATCGATAGTGATATTGGCTCCGCCGGGAGTCTTAAACCAAACTCCTGTACAGCCAAGCCACCACATAGCGACCTGTCCTTCCGGAACCACTTCACTTTCGATATCCTCTACCAACCAAGTGCCCCACTCGGGAAAGGTGCTTTTGATCCAACTTTCTCGGTTTGTTTCTGAAATTTTTGCCATGTTTCCTCCTTGCATTCTTTGAAAATAATTAAAAAAATGTTTTTTTGTGTTTTCAATTCCTATACCCATAAGTACATGATATTATCATAAATGCAACGAACAAATAAAACAACAATAAAATAGGAATTTTATGTTCGATTATAAATTTTATGATTGATTTTGCGGTTTTATTGCTATTTTGACAAATCAAAAAACAATGGTATAACTTACATTTTTATGAAGAAAATGAGGATTACGACATTCGGGGGAAAATATATCTTGTGCAAAGTGACGAAAATGGCAAAAAATAATTTTGAATAAAAATCATGAAAATAGCACTTGAAAAAAAGGAATATTATACCTAAAATCAAGCGAGTGGAAGATTGTGATTTTGAGCAATAAAAAACGAATCAAGCATAGCTTTTGATAAAAATCATAATCGCAATAGTATATGTTCGATTTTATGTGTGAATTTACCTTCGATTTGGATTTGCATAGAAATTACGAGCCGGTATTAGAAAGGAAGTGGAAGCATGAAAAACTATGCCATCGGTTTATATGAAAAAGCCATCCCCAAGGACATGGATTGGGAGGGAAAACTTAACTGCGCAAAGGATTGTGGCTATGATTTTTTGGAAATTAGTATAGATGAGACAGATGAGAAGCTGAGCAGGCTGGATTGGTCGAAAGAACAGAGAATGGAAATGCTTCAGCTTATGCAAAAAACCGGTCTCCCCATTCGCAGTATGTGCCTTTCCGGTCACAGAAAATATTCCTTTGGATCTTCCAATTCGGAAATTCGAAAGAGAAGCTTGGAAATCATGGAGAAAGCTATTAATTTAGCAGATGATTTAGGAATCAGAATTATTCAGCTTGCGGGTTATGATGTGTATTATGAAGAGGGAACAGCGGAAAGCGAGAGACTTTTCCGGGAAAACCTTGCCAAGGCTACCGATATGGCTGCTACAAAGGGAATTCTTCTTGGTTTTGAAACGATGGAAACGGAATTTATGAACACAACACAGAAGGCTATGCACTATGTGAATTTTATTGACAGCCCCTATCTTGGGGTGTACCCGGATTCCGGAAATCTTACGAATGCTGCCCATTCCTACGGGAGCAGTGTATTGGAGGATATGGAAACGGGAAGAGGCCGTCTAATAGCAGTGCATTTAAAGGAAACTGTTCCCGGTAAGTTTCGAGAGATTCCCTTTATGACCGGACACGTGGATTTTGAGGCAGTTATTGGAAAGGCCTGGGAACTTGGGGTTAGAAGATTTGTTACAGAGATGTGGGATGTGGGAAAGGATACATGGAAGGAAGATATTCTTTTTGCCAATAAAAGCATGAGTCGCATTTTGGAACAGCAGAATTAAGCTGGAGGATTTTAATTCTTAAACGGATTACTAACACAGCGTGCGCTATCTCGTTAACAAGAGTGAGTCACAGTGGTTTTTAAAGAGTGAGTTACAGTGGGGGTTATCGAGAAAATGGAAAGGGTTAGGAGGGAAAATGAAGTTTGAAAAGAAAGTTATTGGAAATTTGAACAAATGTTATTCCATAGCGGAACTTCAGTACAAAGGAGAACATTGCTTTTTGGTGGCAGCAGAGAAGCAGGATCCTTGTTATTTGTTTAATGAGGAAGGAGAAAAGCTGGATAAGCTTTGGGATGGTCCTGGTGGCGTAATGACCATGGCTCAGGTTCCCGGAACAGATGGCGTGTTCTTGGCTACCAGGAAGTTTTATTCCCCCAATGACGGTATTGAGGCGGAAATTATCGTAGTAAAACCTAAGGCTGGAGGAGGCTGGGAAACATTTACTCTTTGTAAGGCTCCCTTTGTGCATCGTTTCGGTATTTTGGAAAGAGGCGGTACGGTGTACCTTTTAGTTTGCTGCCTTAAATCAGGGTATGAGTATAAGGATGACTGGAGACAAAAGGGGGCTTGCTATGGTGCTTGTCTGCCAAAGGATTTGGATCAGTTTAGGGGAGAGAAAAAACTGGAGCTTAAGCTGATTAAGGATGGAATGCTTAAAAATCACGGATTTTGCAAGATGAAAAGAGGGGGATATGAAGCCGGACTGGTGGGTTGTGAAGAAGGAAGCTTTATTTTTGATCCTCCTGCAGTGTATGGGGCAGATTGGACGGTGACAAAGATTCATTCCCTGCCATCCAGTGATTCCGTACTGGTGGATTTTGACGGAGACGGGAACTTGGAACTGGGCTGTATTGCTCCATTCCATGGTAATTCTCTTACCATCTACCATTTGGACGAGCACGGAAATTATGTCCCTCAGTGGAAATATTCCGCAAAGGAAGCGGATACCGGTATGATTCACGCTACCTGGACCTGCGAAATCCAAGGAAAGCCTGCCTGGATTGTGGGCTGGAGAAAGGGCAGCAAGGACACTATTCTCATTAGCTGGGATACGGAGGAAGGAAATTATAAGACGGAGTTTATTGACAGGGATACAGGTTGTGCCAATGCCCTGCATTTTAAGAATAAAAAGGGAGAAGATGTTATTATTGGAACCAATAGAGAGATTGATGAAATTGCTATGTATACCGTAAAGTAAGCTGAGGACGTAGGAAAAGGAGAGGATTATGTTAGAGGAACTGAAGAAGAAAGTATATGAGGCGAATATTTTGCTTCCAAAGTACGGTTTGGTGACTTTTACCTGGGGGAATGTTAGCGCCATCGACAGAAAAAGCGGATATTTTGTAATTAAGCCCAGCGGAGTGGAATATGAAGATATGGGGCCTGAAGATATGGTGATTATGGATTTGGATGGCAATAAGGTAGAGGGAAACTTAAATCCCTCCTCTGATACGGCAACCCATATCGAGATTTACAAAGGATTTAAAGAGGTGGGAGGTATTGTTCATACTCATTCCAGCTATGCTACCAGTTGGGCTCAGGCGGGAAGAGGAATTCCCTGCTACGGCACAACCCACGCAGATTATTTCTATGGAGAGATTCCTTGCGTAAGAAATCTTAGCAAGGAAGAAATTGAGGAGGCCTATGAGAAGAACACCGGTGTACTCATTGTGTCCGAGTTTGAAAGACTCAAAAAGGATCCTGTAGCAGTTCCGGCTGTTCTTTGTAAGAATCACGGTGTCTTTGCTTGGGGAA
>NZ_DBHIGR010000123.1:0-6942 GCF_057249185.1 Oribacterium sp. | reverse complement strand
TGGAAGCGTCAGCCTCCTTATAAATCTTAATCTTCTTTCCCTTAACTTCGATATAGTCTTCTCCGGCAACTACTGTATCTTCATACTTATATCTTCCCTGAGAAGAATCATACTTTAAAAGGTGCGCAAGCATCTTAGGATCGGTTAAATCGTTGATGGCAACAATCTCTGTTCCTTCATGATCAAACATCTGACGAAATGCCAAACGTCCGATACGTCCAAATCCGTTAATCGCTACTTTTACTGCCATATCCTTTTCCTCCTACATAATAAATCATTTTAATTTCTTAAACAGCACGTTCATTCTATTGCAGGCAATGTGTTTTTGCAAGTACAAATGACGAAAAAACGCAAGTTTTCACCAAATATTTACAGATTTCCAAAAAGAAAAATTAAATCATTATTAAAATAATTATTTTTAAATCCAATTCCGCTTTCTTGAAGTTCTTACTATCCTCCTTATTCCGGAAACCATAGCATAAAAAAAGAGTGGTAAAATCAAAATATATAGGTTTTCGGCAATATAGGTCTAAATATCGGGTAGTCTGAGCCCGATACTTGTGAAGAGTCGGCGATGAGAAGAACAACACAAATCAATACTTGAAGCGAATGATACAGTGTGGGTCTATAATAGGGGCAATCTGAGCCCGTCAGTACTTACTGAAAGCAAGCAAAGCGAAGCTTGAAGTTAGTACTGCTACGAAGGCGAGGTTAGCGAGAGCGTGCCCCATTTATAGACCCACACTGTATCAGAGCACTTTCTTATTACGAGTGCAGTCCTTCACTGCACAGGGCGAAGCTAGCGAGAGCGTGCCCCGATTTTAGACCTATATTGCTTAGAAAACCATTTTGATTTTACCGCTCTTTTTTTAAATCATCGTTTTCACATAGCCCGCCACATTATCCGCATGGTCGGAAATTCTTTCCAAGTCGGAAATGACATCCAGGAAAATTACACCGGCCTGAGGCACACAGTCCCCGGAGCTTAATCTTAGAATATGGGTCTCTCTCATATCCTCTTCCATCTCATCCACCTGATCCTCCAGATGAGCTGTTCTTACCACAGCATCCAAGTCATTGTTCTCAAAAGCATCAATACTGGCTTCAAAGGACTCCATAACCTTATTGGAAATCTTCTTTAAATCATCCTGACCGATTTCCGAGAAAGAGATATCGTGATCCTGCGCATACTGAGCCTGCTCCGCAATATTTTCCGCATGATCCGCAGCTCTTTCCACATCGGTAATGGTATTAAACATATTGTTCACTTCCAGCTTCTGATTCTCATTTAAAGAAAGGTTTCCGATGTGAATCAGATAGTCCGTCAGAAGCTTCTGCATATTATCAATGATTTTCTCTCTGGCATAAACCTCTTGGATTTCTTCCACCTTCTCTTCCAGTAAGATGCCCATGGCGTGAGAGATATTTACCGCCGTAATTCTGGCCATATTGACAACCTCCGCCTTAGTAGCGGAAATGGCGATGGCAGGGGACTCCAAAATACGCTTATCCAAGTGCTGAATCAGATTCTTCTCCACCTCCGTGTAGTGGTTCGGATTCTCCTCATCCTCCTTATCCTGCTTACTCTCTCTAACCAAAGTTCCGGAAAGATTCACCAGTAGATCTCCAAAGGGGAATAAAACAACGGTACAGGATACGTTAAATATGGTATGGAAGAGGGAAATTTCTACAGGGCTTAGTTGTCCCTGGAAAAAACTCTTCATTGGAAGACTTAAAAAGAAAATAATAGCTCCGAACAAAATCGCACCGGTCACATTAAAGAGAAGGTGAATTACCGCCGCTCTCTTCGCGGTTCTGGAGGCTCCGGTAGAGGAAAGCATCGCTGTTACACAGGTACCGATGTTTTGTCCCAGAGTGATATAGAAGCCCGCGGCTCTCGGTACCGCACCGGATAAGGCCAAGGTCTGAAGGATGGATACGGAAGCTGCAGAGGACTGAATAATTCCCGTTACCACCGCACCGGTTAAAATGCCAAGAATAGGATTTCCTCCCATTACCTGAAAGGCCTTCGCAAAAATAGGAGAATCTGCATAGGGAGACACGGAATCACTCATGAATTCCAAGCCGATAAAGATAAATCCTACACCGATACAGAAATTGGCTACAAGATCATCTTTACCTTTTTTCCCGAAAAGAAGGCGGAAGGCACCCACTCCCACTAAGAGTGGTGCGAAAAATTCCGGCTTCAGAAAAGCCAAAGAAGAGCTGGACACCTGAGTTAAGGAAACCATCCAAGCGGTAATGGTGGTTCCGATATTGGCACCCATGATAATGCCGACAGACTGACTAAGATTCAAGATTCCGGCATTTACAAAACCTACCACCATAACAGTGGTTGCAGAGGAGGATTGCACAAGAGCTGTTATGGCTGCTCCTAAAACAACGGCCATCACACGATTTCCCGTTACCAAATTCAGGAACTTGGACATACGGGAGCTGGCGGCTTTTTGCATACCGTCACTCATCACCGTCATACCGTATAGAAACATTCCCAAACCACCAATTAAGCCAAAAAGGCTTCCGATGAATTCCATGATTCTCTTTTCTCCCCTTTTCTTTAGACCCGTAAAAAGACCGTTTCCTTCTGCTCTTCTTATAGTCTATAACCTACCCGACTTCCCTCCTGAGAAATCCTGTAACGTAAAAAAAGCCAGTGTAAAAACACTTGGCTTAGTATACAAATACTTTCTTAAAAAAACAAGGAATTTCTCTTGAGTCAGGAGAGGGGCAGTGAAAACCCGCACTACAACAAGCCTTGTTCCCAGCTTCCTACAATGTTTTTCAATGCCATATTCGTTCCTATCTCATTTCCTTTTAATATATCGACCTATTTCAAAATCATATAAGAAGGGGCTGTAAAAATCACAGCCCCTTCTTGGAAAAATCTTATTCCTCTGAATCTCCAAAGCTATCTGTATAAGGAAGACCTGCATCCTGTACATCCTGCTTTTCTTCTCCAATGGGATAAGCCAGGAAGGAGTTCTTGTCCCACTGCACTACGCCGATGGAAGTCACTAATCCGCAAATAAAAGTGAACAACAGCTGTAAACCGAGATTCTTAAAATAATCTGCTTGCAAATTGGCAGTTTCCACAATAGCCACTACATTTTTGAAGGTAAAAGACAGGCTAAGCTTTGTACCCTCCATGCCGAACATATCCGGTGTAAAATATCGCTGAATCATTAATGCCCAATCCAGACGGTTAATTAAGTACATAGCTGCCAGCATAATAATGGCGGAGATGATAATACCGATCTTTTGAATTCGACCGGCAAAAACTTTATATCCTCCCATAACCAAACCGCCCATGACTATACCGCCAAACCAGCTTACATAGCCCAACTGCGAAATACAGAGAACCACTGCCCCTGCTACCACCGCGCCTAAAAGAGCACCTACTGTTCCCAATAAGATACTGCTTGATCCTCTAAGGGCAATCTTCTCCTGTTTTTCCTGAATTCCTCTTTCAATCTCCGCATATTCCGCTTTTGTAATAATCTTTACTCCCTGAGCAAAATAGGTGGATACTCCCTGAGTAACGCCGCTGATTTCCGAACAATTCTGAAATCCCCTATCCTGCAGGAATTTGGCCAAAGCCGGTAAAATCTCTTGGAATCTTTTCACTGTACCGTCCTTGGTAAAGGCTCCGCCAAGGGTGAAAACCACACGATAATTTTTCTTGTTCACTCCTATAGTCTTTAAATATTTATTATACTCTTTTATGCCTTCAAAGTCCGCCTTTGTGGGCTTCTCGCCTCTGGTGACAGAGACATTCAGATAATATAGAGAGCCTTTATCCGCATTTGTAATCAGCATATCATAACCGCCGACCTCTCCCACTGCAGCATTACCGTTCTTATCATAATAAAACCCTAAGCCCTCTGCCAAAGTCTTTACTAAAACCATCTTCTTCATGTCCTCCAGTTATTTCTTTGTAATCTTAATTCTTTAAGAATACTCCGTAAATTTTATGAACCTTTTCCATTATACAGATTTCCTCTAAAAAAGCTACTCTCTTTTTTCTACAAAAAAAGCCTGAAATTGAGACAGCTTGGAACGTCTCGTTTTCAGACCTTTACTGCAAAACTATGTTTTTAAAAATTCTTTAAGGAGCCTATTTAAGAGGAAAATCCGTAGTAGATGTTTATTCCCTTTACCAATCCATCTGCCAGGTTGTTTAAGGTCTTTTCACTATGGTCAGAGACCTTATCTCCCAGCTCAATGTCTACAGAAGGAATGGTGGAATAGGAGGTTTGGGTTAAATCCATATCCATTCTTCCCTTTCCGAAAATCTTCACTCCCTGTCCCTTTAAACCACTGATTAAGCTGTCTCCCAGCTTTTCGTGGTTCTGCCAGTTACTTGCCACCGGCTCCATCCTCTTTAATCCATCCGGAACGGACATAAAGAATGCGCCCTTGTCCTTGGTGGTTGCATCCCAATGCAGAGCAATATGGGCATCCGCCTTGTTATTGGCTAAAACGGTACGGGCAATATTGTCCAGCTGAACATCCTCTTCACTGCGAATCATCAGCACATCATATCCCTCTGCCAGAAGCTTTTTCCCTAAAATATGAGCCATCTGCAATGTTACGGTAGCTTCTCTGGTGCCGTCCTGGAAGGTCATACCGGAGGACACTGCCGAAGCCGTAGTCACGCCTGCCGCATTGGTTCCGCCGGTTAACTTTCTGGTGCCGTCCGGATGGCAAAGGGTTCTCTGCTTCTCTCCCCCCTTGGTTCCGTGACCTGCATTTACCGCAATGGTAATATGCTTCGGCTCCTTTACATCACTGGTATATAAAACGGCCTTTCCTGTATTGATTTTAGAATTCCCCGCATACTTCCAGTTTAAATTTAAACCGATTTCCGTTGCGGCAAAGCTTTGCATCCCCATCACAAGGGATAAGGCCATAGCTAAAACTACTCCTCTTGCTTTCATTTTACTCCCTCTTTTCCTTTTTTATTCTCCTAGTATATCGACCGTTTAAGCATAACGAAGTAGCTTTTTCTAAACAAGCCCCTTTCCTTTACAGTGCCATTACGGATTTCTTACAGCACCAAATGGGACACGGCAAACCATAAAAGAATCACGCCGCCAAAGAGAATTCTATAGTAAGCAAAGGGGATGAAATTATGACTGCGAATATAGCGCAGTAAAAAACGAATACAGTATAGGCTGACAAAATAGGACAAGAGCATGGATAAAAGCAACATAAACCATTGTCCTGCACCGAAATTCCCTGCATGCTTAATCAGTTTTAAAAGACTGGCTCCTGCCATCACCGGCACACTTAAGAAGAAGGAGAATTCCGTGGCTGCCAATCTTCCTACCGATAGAAGCATGGCGCCCAAAATAGTAGCTCCTGAACGGGAGGTTCCCGGTATCAGAGCCAAGCACTGGAAAAGTCCAATCAGAAGAGCATTTTTCCAAGAAATATCCTCTACCGTTAAAGTATGGAACTGATGTTCCTCATTTCTTCTTTCCAGTAAAATGAAGAAGACACCGTAGAGAATCAGCATCAGTGAGACCACAAAGGCATTGTAAAGATGAGCATCCAAAAAATCATCCAGCAGAAGACCTAAAACCGCCGCAGGAAGACAAGCTACTAAAATTTTTCCGATCAAAATACATTTTCCCTGCTCCAAGTAGTAGCCTTTCCCCTGAGATCTTCTTGCTACGGGCCAGATACGGAAGAAAAATTCTTTGATTACCGCTCCAACCGCCCCCAGCTGAATCAAAACTTCAAAGGTGGAGAAAAACTCCTTGCTTTGCCGCAAAGGAATAATACTTTGCAGTAAAATCATATGTCCTGTGGAGGAAATGGGAAGCCACTCGGTAAAGCCCTCCACTAAAGAGAAAACAATGACTTTTAATAACTCAACAATGTTCATGAAATATTCTAACCTTTCTATTCTTATGCTTTCAAAGCCCAATCAATTTCCTCCTGCCCTTCCTTTCGAAGGTAGGCGTTACACTGAGAAAAGGGCTTGGAACCGAAAAATCCCCTATAAGAGCTTAAGGGACTTGGGTGGGGGGCTTTTAAGATCAATCGTCTTTTTTGATGAATCATCTTTGCCTTACTCTGGGCGGAAGAGCCCCAAAGGATATAAACCACAGGTTCTTCCTTTTCTTCTATAGCACGAATGGTAGCATCCGTAAATTCCTCCCAGCCTATGCCCCTATGGGAATTGGCTTCATGAGCTCTAACCGTAAGCACCGTGTTTAAAAGAAGCACCCCCTGTTTTGCCCAGGCATCCAGCTCTCCGCTCTTCGGAATTTCACATCCTATATCATCCTGTAATTCTTTAAAAATATTCTGTAATGAAGGAGGAAAGGGAATGCCTTTTCCCACGGAAAAGGATAGCCCCTGGGCTTGCCCGAAGTTATGGTAGGGGTCCTGTCCCAAAATGACGACCTTTACCTTTTCATAGGGACAAAGGCTATAGGCCCGGAAAAGCTTTTCCTTGGGAGGAAAAATAGTATGATGCTTATACTCTTCTCTCACGGTTTCATAGAGTTTTTTATAATAGGGTTTTTGAAATTCTCCCTGCAGCTTGCTTAGCCACTGCCCTTCAATCATGTGCTTCCTCTTCCCTTTTTATTGGTTACTTGTTTGTAAAGGTCATAAAGGAAAGATCCCGTCTTTCCCTCATTGGGATATTCATCCTCTCCAATGTCTAAAATATATTTATCGAAAGCATTAATAATTTTTGTTCCTGAGGAATGTATGCTTTCCTGCTTATAGGCCGCTCCATAGCTTTTATGAATATGCCCGTGAATCATGTACTTGGGTTTGTATTTTTGCAACAGATCCTCAAAGGCCTGAAAGCCCTGATGAGGCAAGTCTTCCATATCCCCATAGCCCTTTACCGGTGCATGGGTCAGTAAAATATCAAAGCCGTTCTTTAGGACAATGTCTTTC
>NZ_DBHIGR010000122.1:0-6955 GCF_057249185.1 Oribacterium sp. | reverse complement strand
GGATTCGGGACTTTAACCCGTTAGAAACGTGCGCCGCTAGGCGCACAAGAAAAACTGCCCCGCGATATACGCGGGACAGCTGATTTAAAATCTTGATTCTGCCGCCAGGGAGGAAGTTACTGCTTTCAGCTTTTTCAAACTACTACCGGAGCTGTTTCTTCCTCTTTCGGCTATATTAAACTACTGCAGGAGCCACTTCTGCCTCTGCCACTTTTACCTTCTTACTCATTCTTGTACGGATATCATATACCAGCATGAAAGCTACAAGAATAAATCCAAGGTATCCGTTCAATCCGTAAAGCACATTTACCAAAGAACGATAGGGTAAGAAGCAAGCGATAACGCAACCGATAATTCCTAATACTACGGTATAAAGCTTATACTTCTTGGTTCCTTCTTCCTCAATTCTTCCGATACTGGTCCAAAGAAGAGGAACGGAGGTGGTATAAATTCCGCAGAAGATAATTACCGCAAAAATACTTGCCAAAGCAGGAGAAATGGTATTTGCCAAGATTAAAGCGGGAATATCCGCCTGGCTGGTTACATCAATATGAGAAATCAATGCAACACTGGCAATCACCATGGTTCCCATAATGAACACTGCAGAGAAAAGCATTCCGATATTTACTTCCTTTACCCGGTTCTTAGAACCAATTTCTGCCAGGAAGCTGGCGAACCACAGAAGCATGAAGCCTGCATAGGAAGCTCCGGAGAGGAACGGATTACCGTTACCTACCTGAACAATTTTATGCGTTCCGGTATCTACTGCCTTTAAATTCTCCCAGAAATTGCCTGCACCGTTAAAAATACTGATAACGGAAACCACAAGGATAAAAAATACGATGATGGGTCCAATCTTCCCTAAAGCTTCGATAACACCGTCTAATCCAAAAATTACTGTAGCAATAACAAATACGGTAAGGATTACGGCTCCTACACCATTGGGAAGTCCCCATTGCTGTGCAGCTGTAGCATTGGCTCCGCCACACATTACGATAAAGCAGGCATAGCAGAACAGTGCTGAAAAGTAGTCGAAGAAGTTTCCAATATACTTTCCACAATAGTGGGTGTAAATATCTCCACCTCTCTTTAGCTTCAAACGATTTCCGTTTGTTGCGAAGGAAAGGTCGGTATAGATATAGATTGCTGCATTCACAGCGATGACAATCCAAAGCTTTGATCCGTAAGAAGCCACATACTGAATAATCTCTTGCATGGTGGCAAATCCGGCCCCAATGTAGAAAGCGATGCAAGCTCCACAGAAGCTAACCACTTTCATAAACTGCAAACTCTTTTTTTCCATTATTCTACTCCTTATTTTTCTTTTAATTCATTCATTTTTTAATATGAATGTAAAGCAAATTGATAGTTTCGTTCTTCCTCCTTTCCCCTGATGTTTAATTGTTACTGTCCTCTATATTGTTTCCACATTATATCCGATAATTAAATACTATTCAATCTATTTTTCGGATATTGAGGAAATTTTTTAGTTATTTCTTACTATTTTTTGTTTCAAGCCACGAGATTTTTTGTTTATTTTTTAACAAGTCTGTTTATGTATAAGAATTTTGTCACTTTTTCCTTCATTTTTGGGTACAAAAATAAGCGTAACCGAAGGAATGTATGTCATCCCTACAGCTGCACTTTTTATACAATCGGCGGGGGGGGCCTATAACAACTAAATTGTACGCAAAACAAATGGATTACGCGCAAATTGTATAGGCAAAACCCCTGCCTTTTGTTTTTCTTTCCAAAACTTCTTTATACCTTTCCTAAAGGAAAGAAAATCAGCCCGAAAGTTATATACTTTCTCCGAGAGAGATTAAGAAATATATCCCTTTGCTCTTAAAATCTCTTCAGACTTTGCTAAATTGCTTTCAGAAACACGGATAATCGGTCCTGTACAACCCATTCCGGATTCTGCATAAATCTTTTCTTTCCAAAGCTCCAATACCGCATCATCCAAATCTGTTACTTCAATGCCGTAAACGGCAGCGGTAACAATCTCCTTCTCCGGCATAGGAACAGATTCTCCCTGCTCCTTGGGCTTATTCGCCTCTCTGATTTCTGCAAGAATACCATCTAAGCCGGCTTTCTTAGCCAATGCAAACTCTTCCTTAGCTACCCCAAAGACATTTCCCTTGATCAGGTCTCCTGCAAAGCGAAGCGCATTTGCCAAAACCGGTGCTCCGGAAGCTCTGGAAACAATCATTACCAGCTGATTATAGTTCTCACCGATTCCGGGGCCGTAGCCATAGCCCTGGGCCTCGAAGGATCCTCCGGTGTTGAAGGAAGAAAGCATCTTGGACAATACATTTCCGGTTAAGGAATCGCAAACCAACACATCCGGTGTTCCCCGAAGAACGTCATTTCCACGAAGCACTGCACCGCCGTCGGATCTGGAGGACTCTGCGAAGTGAAGAGGATAGCCGTTGGACTGCAATTTCTTTAAGGCCTTCTCTGTCTGTCTTGCACCGTCTACATTTAAAATACCTACTGTAGGCTCCTTGATTCCGCATGCCTTTGCTGTGATGATTCCGTAAAGGGCATTCTTTACCATTCCTTCAATACGGTCTGTGCTGGAGGTTCCTGTGGTATTGGCAATGAACATCTCCTTGCCGAATGCTGGAGTAATGGCTCTTCCCACAGTGGATACCCCGATGGGGAAGGGATAATGCATGGTTACCGCACCGTCAATCTTATGCTCCTTTAAAAGAGCATCCATCTTGTCATGCCCTTCTTCATCATTGTCCACCACAAGGGTTTCTACCGCATCATTTTTCAAAGAACCGATGTAGAGTACGTCCACCCCATCCTTAGCCGCAGCCACTGCAGCCTTCATGGAATTTTCCTCTCCGTGCTCCGAGCCCATACCTGTTAAAGCAATTCTCGGTTTCTTCGAAAAAGAGCCTGTTTCCAAACCTTCCGCCATAGCCAAAAAGGTATCCGCAATGAGCTCTTTTATTTCTTTTGCCATAATTCTCACCCTTTCTTCTATGCGCCCAAAATAGACTGTGCAAATTCCTTCATGGACTTCGCGATTAAGGAACGGATTTCTTCTTCGGATACTGCTCCGCCCTGGCCCTTTCCGGTATTTTTCTGAATCAGGAAGGAAACACCGTCAAAGAGGTTTGTCATACGGCCAAGGAAGAGAGATCCCTTTCCGATAATCATAACTCTTTCCATATCTCCCTTTTCAATGCTTTCTTTAGCAAATCCCACATAAGGAACACCGGAAGGAATATGACCCTGGGTTGGAGCATATCCTACCAAGCCCTTCTCCTCACAGAACTTTGCCAAATCAGCCTTCTCAAGCCATCCCTTCTTAACAGCAAGAGCAGCAATCATCTTATAGTTTGCCATAGGAACATCTCCGGCTCCGGCAGGCTTGGTAATATCCGCATTCTGCATCTCCGGAGAGAACTTATCCACATCATTTACGGTAAGTCCTGCCTTCTCCAAAGGATCAGCCACTAAGGAACCGATAACATTCTGGGGTGCAGCACCTGTTCCAACGGTATGTCTTCCGATAACATCCAGGTTGATTTCTGCGGAAACGCCGTCATTTTCAGACACTACTATGGAGAAGGATCCTAAGCAATCCTCCAACATGGGAAGCTCTTTCTTTACATGGTCTTTTCCGTTCATGGCAAGCTTAGGTACGCATCCTCCACCGATAACAAGAACGGTATGGAAAGCGCCTGCCTTTACCAAAGAAGCTGCCTCAATCATAGCGTGAGAAGGTCCGGCACAGAATCCTCTTGCATCGGAACCTGTAGCATTCTCCAGTCCTGCAATCTCCGCTACAGCCTTCGCGAAGTTTCCGCCACCTCTCTGGTTTACGTCTCCGCAGGCTTCCTCGGAACAGTCGATAACATATTCAATGGAAAGCGGGTCTACATTGGAGGACTTTAAGGAGTGAAGAACAGCCAAAACGGAGCTTGCCTTGTTCATCAAGTTCTCCAGCATTACTTCTGCGGAAAGGTTTACGTCAATATCATGGGCTCTCTTTACGCATCCTACCAGCTTACCCTCATAGAAAAGAGGCTCTGCCTCATGAGCATCCACAAATCCTTTGATTACGGAGTTCTCAACGCCCTCCTGAACTCTTGCCAAAATAGCCTCTGTAATCACAGGATCCTTAGCAAGCTCTCCCTTATTTGCCGCTACGAAGTCCTTATCCAGATAGAAAACCTCGAAGCAGTCACAAGCCTGTGCCAAAAGAAGGAACTCGTTCTCCGGCATAATCTCTCCGAAATGACCATAACGGTTGGCATTTTCTACCTTCTTATCGAAATAGGGAAACTCCACCTTGGCAAACTCCTCGGGAGTCTTGTTTCCGATATAAACCTGGTTTGGCCAGTAAGCTACACAATCCTCAAAGCTACGAACATGCTTTCCCATTTCCTTTAAGAACTCACCATCAGGATTTACCAGTCTTTCCTGCACAATGGTGGAGCCGTGCTGCAACATCAAGCCGGGAGTATATGCCAAACAATATCCGGAACCTTTAATGACACTATTCATTTTGATCACCTCATATTTTATTGTTAAATTTTACAAATTTACCAAAGAAAAGATAGTTCTTTTTCCATTTTTAGTACTTTTTTTGAAAAGAATTTTGAGAAAAAAGGGAGCCCGTAAAAAGCTCCCTCGGTTTTAAAGGTACTTGCAATATTCAGAGCGAATATTATTCATTTCGTTGACAATATCGTCTACATCCAAAACCATTTCCATCATACTAACCTGGTCTTCATAAACAGTTTCGTCAAACTCTGCCTTCAACTCTGGTTCGCAAACATGATATACCGTGAGTCCAAGCTGGACCCCAGTCAATGGACCGGCAAAAGTAGGATCTCCTGCTGTAACGGTCTCAGCTGCAAGTCCTGCAGCCTCCCCCTCAGCAGCGCCAAGTACAACAACCAGATTCTCTGGTCCGAACTTATCGGCAAAATCCTTTACTCTCTTTTGATTTTCCAAGTCCATTGCGCCTGCGCTCGTTCAAACGAAGCACTCGGTGGAAGCAAATACTACTTCTCCGCCGGCGGTCTCTACACAAGCCTGAATAGCAGGTCCTGGTACACCGTCACGGTCACCGATGATGATAACTTTTTTACCCTTTAAAATAGCCATCTTTTCTCTCCTTTCTTTAAAGATATGTATCGTAATGACTTTCGTCAAATACGCAAATGAAACGATTGATTACTGGTTTAAAGCAACGTACTTCTCTACCATCTTCTGGATGGACTCTTCTGTTGCGTCATCCTTAACCAGCTCTTCCACCTTCTGTCCATCCTTATAGATAGCCATAACGGGAAGTCCTAAAATCTTCTGGCCGATAGCCAATCTTCTAGCCTTTGTAGTATTCAGAGAAGTGAACTTTAACTTTCCCTCATACTTGTCAGCCAAAGAATGTACGAATGGCATAAGTGCAGCACAGGGAACACATCCATCTCCGAAGAAATCTACAAATACATAGCCGGAAGCCTTCAGCACTTCCTCTTCGAAGGTATTCTTATCAACTTCTAACATCTTGTCCTCCTTTATTTGTGTTCGTTAATATATTTCTCTGCCTGGGTGGCTGCAATAGCACCATCCGCAGCAGCAGTAACCACTTGTCTAAGACTCTTTACACGCACATCTCCAACAGTGAAAACGCCGGGAATATTGGTGTGCATATCTTCGTCTGTAGGGATATATCCTCTGTCATCCATTTCCAGATTGGTTTCCTGGAAAATCTCTGTGGTAGGAATTCTGCCGATAAATCCGAAAATTCCGAACATTCCGTCCTCTTCACTGGCTTCCAATACCTGTTCTTCTCCGGTAACTACATTCTTCACCTTAATCTTCTGAAGAATATCATCTCCGGACAGCTCTTCTACTACGGTATCCCACATAATATGCAGCTTCTCATTCTGGAAAGCTCTCTCCTGAATAGACTTTGCCGCTCTCAACTCATGTCTTCTGTGGATAAGAGTAACGGAGCTTGCAAACTTTGTCAAATACATAGCCTCTTCCACCGCAGAGTCTCCGCCGCCTACTACAAATACGGGAAGATCCTCGAAGAAGTTGGCATCACAGGTTGCACAGTAAGAAACACCCTTTCCTAAGAATTCCTTCTCTCCCTTACATCCGATAGGACGGGGATTAGCTCCTGTAGCAATAATCAGAGTCTTGCCCTCGTAGGTCTCCTTGGTACCGATGAGTCTTTTCACATCACCGTCCAATTCCACAGCCTTGATGGTGTCATGGGCTCTTTCGCAGCCAAAATGCTCTGCCTGCTCAGTCATTCTCTTAATTAGAGAAGGACCGGATTCACCTTCCACAATCTGTCCGGGATAGTTCTCTATAGAATCGGTAATGGCAATCTGTCCGCCATCCTGTCCCTTCTCCACAATCAAGGTGGAAAGTCTGGCTCTTCCTGCATAAAGACCTGCAGCCAATCCTCCGGGACCTGCGCCCAGAATAAGCACGTCATAAATCTTGGACATGGTTTTTCTCTCCTTTAGATATGAATAATGTATGATTATACAAAATAGACTACGTCTATCTTGTGTGTAGCCGATATGGATGGTCTTTGTTATGGTAACAAAAACAGCTTTTCTTTCTCAATAGCTTTCTCTCTTTTTAGAGATAAAAAAAATTCAAAGTACAATAAATAATTGTTATAGTGTGCGGTTTATATTCCTTATAAAAATTTCTTCAGGGCAGGGGCTCTGCCCTGAAGAATGAGTATTACGCAGTGTTTTTACAAAACACAGGCTTACTTGAAAATAGTCTGATCGGATACTTCTGTGCAAAGAGCCTTTAAAGACTTCTCTACAATCTTTCTTCTCAGAGCCTTCTCCTCTTCCGGTTTCATAGCCGGATTTCCAAGTGGGTGAGGAATAGCGATTGCCGGAACGATACGGTTAGCACCTACTGTCATGGAGATAGGTGTAACTGTACAAATGTG
>NZ_DBHIGR010000121.1:0-6964 GCF_057249185.1 Oribacterium sp. | reverse complement strand
CTGGATGAAATCAATGCGGAGATCGAAGCCGTAAGGAATGGGAAATAACGTATGAAACTATATGCAGTGATAGATACCAATGTGCTGGTTTCCGCTCTTCTTCGCTGGGATTCCGTGCCCGGAGCGGTTCTGGAACAGGCTCTTGTGGGAAGCATTGTTCCTCTCCTCAGCGATGAAATCATGACTGAATACGAAGAAGTGCTGCGGCGGAAGAAATTCCCCTTTAAGGAAGAGGATATCCAAGCCGTGACAGATGGGATTCGGATGCGTGGTGTGTTCCTTGACCCGGAGAAGCTGGAGGAAAACCTGCCCGACCCGAAGGACGTAATCTTTTATGCGGTCACTATGGAAGCCAGAAAAGACAGTGACGCTTATCTGGTAACCGGGAACATCAAACATTTCCCCCTGAAGCCCTATGTGGTGACACCGAGGGAAATGCTAACGATTCTGGAGAATGGCGGAAAGTCACTCCCGGAGGAAGCAAATAATGATGAATGATGCGCTCATCAAAAGTTTTTGCAGACGCTGTCTGCAAAATTGGAGAGAGGTCGTAATTTTCTAAATATCTTCATTCTCTGAATCTCTACATTTCCAAAACCGATTCAATGCTGAGGCGCAAGGCAATTTCTCGGGAACCAATACCGAAGGAGCGCATATCGTGTTCCTCTACATTTGCCAAAGAATCTCCGGTGTAGAGCAGACTACCCCATTGAATATCCCGCATCTTTGCCACGGCTGCCAGGGCGGAACACTCCATTTCCACAACGGTACAACCTTCCGACTTTCTATATTCCACCTTTTCTTTGGTTTCCCGGAAAAATCCGTCGGTGGACCAGGTAGTTACCTCTTCATAGGGCAAATGATGGGAGCGCAGAACCTTTTCGATAGCCTTTCTTGGGGCTTCCTCTATGTCCACGAAGCGGGAGGGCGGAAGATAGTGGTAGGAAGTGCCTTCGTCCCGCAGTGCTTTTTTCGGAACCAGAAAAACGCCTTCCTCCTTATGAACCAATACACCGCAGGAACCACTACTGATGACTTTTTTCACTCCATGGGCAATGAGCCAATCCAGAATTTGTGCGGCAGGGGCAGCACCTACAGGAGCCTGCACCAAGAGGAAGGGAATTCCATTTTCCTCCAATAAAAAAATGGGATAATGCATAGTGGCGGAGATAAAATGGGTCAATACCTTTCCACTATGCTGTAAGGCATATTTTTCAACCGTGTCCTGTAAAAAGGCAAAAACGGCCCTCTCCGGAAAATGCACATCCAGTGCTTCGTGACCTGGCTCTAAAACGGCACTGGGGTCGGAATCAAATTCCAAGATGGGAATTTCGTGTTTTTGAATACTCATTTTGGCCTCTATTGTTCTCTTTTTAAAAGGGTTTTATGGTAAAATAATAGCAATATTTTTTTATAAAGTCCTAGTATACATGGGAAAATAAGATATTCGCAAGAAGGAAAATATTAAGGCAATTTAAATATTTAAATTGTATGAGGAGTAAGTTAATATGAAAGTACTGGTCATACCGGATGTGCATTTAAAAACCTGGATATTTGATAAGGCGGAAAATGTCTTAAAGTCCGGTAAGGCAGAAAGGGCAGTCTGTCTTATGGATATGCCTGATGATTGGGATATGGAATTTGAGATTGATCGATACAGAGCAATCTACGACAGGGCTATTGCATTTGCCAAGAACTATCAGGATACCCTTTGGTGCTACGGAAACCATGACCTAAGCTATCCCTGGGGACGACTGGAAAGCGGCTATTCTCCTTATGCAGAGCGGACGGTTATGGAAAAACTGGAAGAGCTGGAAAAGAGCCTGAAAAATTCCTCTCAAATCAACATTATGCATAGAATAGGTCGAGTTTTGTTCTCCCATGCAGGCCTTAGCACGGAATTTGTAAAAAGTCTAAATAAGAAGCTTTTGGATGGGAATATAGACGAGGTTCTCCATTCGGTAAATACTGCTTCTCAGGATAAGCTATGGAATGATGAATCGCCCCTTTGGCTAAGAGCATTGGATGTACGGAGAAAATGCTTTAAAGCGGAGCACTATAAGCAAGTTGTGGGTCATACTCCGGTGGAAAAAATATTGGAAAAAGACGGTATGATTTTCACGGATGTATTCTCGACGTATCGGGATGGTAGGCAGATTGGGGAATCTGCCATGCTGGTGATAGATTCCGAGACGGGGGCGTATGAGGTGGTAGAGGTTTAAGCATATTTTTCGCTCTAGGTAAAGAATCTGATATATTGTCAGGTTCTTTTTTATTGGAAAACTTAACTCCCCTTTGAGTCCGTTCAATCGGACAGTAGAACGCTTATATTTGAAAGCAAATATAGAAGCTTTCCAAGAGAGGGGGAAAAGGGATGTTTGTTGCAAGCAAGAAAGGCAGTGTAAAGATACTTCACAATCAGCAGTGCTTCTATGGAAAACGAATTCGACCGGAAGACCGTCAGCTGTTTTATACCCTGGAAGAGGGAGAAAAAGCGGGATACCACAGCTGTAAGTATTGTTCTGCCATTGGCCGGCATTATCGAAAAGAGGCGACAAAGATAAAGCAATTCTGTGAAGAGAATAAGATATTTCTACAACATGAAAGTAGGGAAATTCATGTACAGATGCCAATAAGTCATTGGAAGATTGTGTGGAATGAAAAGAATGGGTGCATTTTTCTGTATCACAAGAATGTATTTCGTCGATTTATGGAGGAAAAGGAAGAAGTACCGGGCTACCATAGACAGCCTGTGACAAAGAGTAGCATTTATGGCTACTTAAAGTACATTGTTATTCATGACAAATGGATATTTCATCATGGAAATGGCGAGGAAAATAAGCCTAAAGAAAGCTATCATGGAATTAGGAGAAAAAAGTACATAAGTCAGGTAAGGAGAATGAAAAAGAAGGAGAGGCGAAGCAGTATCAGGCGAGTCTATAATCTTCTGGAGCAGTTGGAAAATTATCGTAAGATGAAAGGAGAGAAGATTAAGTAGTAGCTCACAAGCCTGTAATAAATAACAGGTAAATCATGGTTTAATCATAGAGAAATCATAGAGAAATCATAGAGAAACCATAGAGAAACCATAGAGAAATCATAGAGAAATCCTAGAGAAAGAGGATAGCCCTTTGTTTTTCAAAAAATGAAGGGGGCTATCCTCTTTTGCTTTTTTCTTCTTTTTCAGCTTCATTTCAGTTTTTTTTCCTATACTCCAGCCATGAAAGGAATTGAAGCAAGTGCTTCCTACTTTCCTTTCAGGAAACGAAGGCAGACAAGGAGGGATAAGCATGAAAAAGAGGATTGCCTTAATACCGGCTTATAAACCCAATATACAGTTATTGGAATTTGTAAAAGGAATTGAAGAGCATGGAATGGATTGCCTGATTGTAAATGACGGCTCGGGAGAGGAGTATTTGTCTCTCTTTCATAAGATAGAAAGGGAGACGGAAGCTAGAGTGCTGTCCTTCTCGGAAAATAGAGGAAAGGGTGCTGCTTTAAAGGCGGGACTGGAATATTTGCAGAAGGAAAATGCGGGATTGCAAGGGGATTTTACCCTTATCACCTTAGACGCGGATGGACAGCATTTGCTGAAAGACGCCCTCAATCTACTTTCTGTAGCAGAGGAGAAAAAAGATACTTTGATTCTTGGCAGCAGAACTCAGTCCAAGGATTCGCCTCTTCGTTCCAGAATCGGAAACGGCATTACCAAGGAGGTGTTTCATCTTTGCACAGGGGTGGAAGTAAAGGATGCCCAGACAGGGATGAGAGCATTTTCCGGAAAGATGATTCCGAAAATGTTGGATATTCCGGGGGAACGTTATGAGTACGAAATGAATGTGCTTTTGTATTTGGCAAAGGAAGGAGTGCCTATGGAAGAAGTACCGATTGAAACAGTATATATCAATGACAATGCGGAAAGCCATTTTGATACGGTGAAGGATTCCTATCGGATCTACAAGCAGATTTTAAAATTCTCTGCCAGCTCCTTAGTATCCTTCCTGGCGGATTTTCTGCTCTACAGTTTCTTCTTCTTGACTACAGGAGGACTGTTTGTATCGAATTTCCTTGCAAGAGTGATTTCCCTGCACCTAAATTTCTTCTTAAACAAGACCATGGTATTTTCCACGGATGGAGAGAAGGAAGATATTGCAGAAAGCAAAAAGAGGATGGAAAACGCTAGAGTGCAGAAGGGAACTAAGTGGAATCTATCCGCACTAAAGAGCTTTAAGAAGGAAGAGTACCTTTCCTATCTTGGGCTGGCAGCATTTATCTTCTTAATTAACAGCTTTATTTTATTGGGAATTGTAGGAAGCTTGGGAATGAATCCTTACCTAGCGAAGATTTTAACGGAAGGCCTGTTGTTCTGCCTGTCCTACTTCGTGCAAAAGAAATGGATTTTCGAAAAGAAAAATAGCAAGAAAGTAGTAGCCAAGCAGGAAGAGCTTAGGAAGCCCTATGGTGCAACAAAGATAGAAGCATCTAAGGCATTTTCCGGCAAAAAGGATGAAGAGTTAGAGGCTTTTGAAGAGAGCTTACAAGAGGAAAACGGCCGGATTATACAGGCGCAAGTATAAGGAAAGGACAGAAATATGAGAAAGTTTAACGGAAAAAAAGCAGGAATTATATGCGGTGTGGCATTGGCTTCATTTACCTCCTATGCCCTCTTGGATACCTTCGTAATCCCCCACCCTATGCAGACGGTGTCGGGACAGAACTTAGATTCCAACGGGCTGTCTATAAATGAAGAGGAGAGTACAGAGGTGGAAAATGCCTATGCAGCTAATCAGGATCAGGACGGTTTAAGTTCCAATAACTCCGGACAAAGTGGCTTCAATCAAGATGATTCCGGACAAAATGGATTTAAGCAAGACGGCTATCATCAGGATGGTGAGAATAACGATAATTACGACGAAAACAGCTCTGATCAGAGCTTTGGCGGAAATGGTGGATTCGATAATGGACAGGGCTTCGGTGGGCCCGGAAATGGCGGACCGGGCGGACATGGTCAAGGCGGCCCGGGACGGGGAGGACAGGGTAGAACCGGTGGCGGAAAGAGAAATTCCGCTAATAATTCTTCTAACAACAGCTCAGGAAACTCTTCCAAGAATAATTCCGGTAAAGCAAATTCTAACGGAAACTCCGGCAGCACCGGATCCGAAACGAAATCTACTACGAAATCCACTACGGAATCTACTACGAATTCCACCGGTAGCACCAGAAGCACAACAAGTTCTAATTCAGGCACAGTCATTGGTACTTACTCTGATAGCAAGAGCAAAATTACCGTAACTCAGTATAGAGTCTATGATAGTAATATTTATGTGGCAGATGTGGAGGTAACAGACGGAACAAGCATTCTTTCCGCATTTGCAAACAATACCTATGGAAGAAACATTACCGACACTACTTCCGATATGGCGGAGGAAAACAATGCGGTTTTAGCGATTAACGGAGACTACTACGGGGCAAGACAAAGTGGCTATGTCATTCGAAACGGTGTGGTATACAGAAACCAGGGAAGTAACGGAGAAGATATGGTGATTTCCAAGGACGGAACACTTTCCTTCATTTCCGAATCCGACACCACTACAGACTCTCTGATACAGAAGCAGGCTTGGCAGGTTCTTTCTTTTGGGCCGGTTCTTGTAGAGAACGGACAGATAGCCGTTACGGAAAATGATGAGGTAGGTATGGCTATGGCCAGCAATCCAAGAACAGCTATCGGTACTGTAGCCAAGAACCATTATCTCTTTGTGGTGTCTGACGGAAGAACTTCTGAAAGTGCGGGATTAAGCCTTTACGAGTTGGCAAACTTTATGAAGTCTTTAGGGGCGACAAATGTCTATAACTTGGATGGAGGCGGATCTTCTACCATGGTGTTCCAGGGAGAGGTGGTAAATAACCCCACTACCAATGGAAACAAAATTTCCGAGCGAGCAGTCAGCGATATTTTGTATATCGGAAAGAATTCATAATACTAATAATAAAGGAGAAAACATGGAAAAGAATCAAGTGCTTTATTATCATTCCTTTAGCGAAAAGGACAATGCAGAAGAAAGGATGGAGAAAATGGAGAAGCTTTATGAAAAAAAAGAGGGGCAACTGTCCTGGAAGTCGCTTCTCCCCATTGGCTTGACAACGGTCTTTGTCTTTGCTTTTGCGCAGATTTACGGACTTTTCTCCCACGGCGTGTACTCAGCTTTTATGAGCTATGCCTTTTTACTCCCCGTAACCCTCATTTTCCTTCCAAAGTTTATCAACCTACGTACAGGCAATCGCCTTTGGAATCTTTCTTTGGAAAATGGGAATGAGGAAGGGGAAAAGAAGTTGTTTTTCGCCTCTTTGGCATTCTTCCTTTGGAAGAGCGGCGTGGCGGTACTTACGGTAGGCTCCATCTATAAAGGGGTATTGGACATATACGGAACCAGCGGCACTTTTGAATGGATTTACTTGGTAGTGGGAATTTTGGCATTAGTATCCGGAGGAATCGGTGCTTTATTGGCAAAGAAAGAATAAACTGTAAGGGAAAATGGAAAAGGGCTTGTCGTGTAAGATAAGCTCTTTTTTCGCGTTGGCAGTGTGGTTTAAGACTATAACTATGGATTGGTATTTATAAGATTATGCAATAAAACTGATAATTTATAAAATAATCCAATTTCTCTCCTGTGGTTCTCTGGCGTATACTCTTCTTCGTTACAGCTTACAAAGAGTGGCTTAAGGAGGAAAAAATGAGAAAAAGCTTAAAGTTTGTGTTGCTCTTGGGAACAGTGGGTGTATTGATGGCTGCCTGCGGAAATAAGTCCGGAAGCAACAGCGCAGAGACCACCGTAAAGGGAACAGAGAAGGGAACAGAATCTGTTGCTGCAGAGATGAGTACAGAAAAGGCAACAGAAAAGGCAGAGGTTTCCGAAAAGAAGGTGGTGGAGGGCGCGGTAAACAATACCGTTGACTTATCCAAGTA
>NZ_DBHIGR010000120.1:0-6964 GCF_057249185.1 Oribacterium sp. | reverse complement strand
AGAAGCAAAGACTTAAGGAAAGAATTCCCAGCAACAGGAATAGGGCTGATGGAAGTCCCAAGGGCATACCGAAAAGCTTTCCGAAGAAAAGAAGAACAAAGAGCAGTCCCAGTCCTGCCAAAGCGAAAAGCACTGCCGGAGAAGTGCCGGACAGCTCCCTTTCGATTCCGGCCTCTGCACCAACATTCTCCCCGCCGATTTTTTCTACACCGACTTCCGATACTTTTTCGATTTCCTTTTTTATAGAACGAATCTGTTCCTGAAGGGACTGCATTTCCTCCTTCCAAAGGAGTGCTTTCTTCTCCTCCGGAATCTCGGAAAAACGCTCCTGATAGTACCACTTTAAAGCATTTTCATAACGATACTCCGCCTTTTCCCGTTCTTCCTTCTTCTGGGCATAGGACATCCACTTCCCCAAAGAATCCTTTTCCGAAATCCTTTGGCTAAGCTCCTCCTCCAGAGCCTTTCCCTCTTCCTTCCGCTTGTCTTCCTTTTCTGTAAGAGCAAGCACTTCCTTCTCTATAGAAAGAACTGCATTTTCCAAAGCCTCCTTGCCGTAAAGACCGGAGGACAATTCCTCCTCCTGCATCTTTAATTTGAAAATGTTTCCGGTGCGACGGTTAGGAGACAGGGCATTGATACCATCCTTAAGAATCGTCTGCACCTGCTGGAACTTCTTCATATCCTCCTGATCCTCCGCCACATTGCCAAGCTTGGCATGCATACGGGAGTTCATGGAAAAATGAAGATCCTCGTGACTAATCATACAAACTCTTTGAAAAGACTCTGCATCCAAAGAAAAAAGTTCTTCTCCGATATTTTCGGAATAATCCTTGGACTCCTTCCCGCTGTCCTCATCAAAAAGTCGGAAGCTGTCCTCAGACTTCTTTAAGCCGAAGCTTCTTTCCAGACGATAGCGCTTCTCTCCGATACGGAAAATAATCCGGCCACCAAAGGATGCTCCCTGAAAGGGCATATAATGCTTACGCTCATTTTCCTCCAAGTCCTGTTTTCTATCGCCGGAAACCCCATAGAACATCAGCTTAAAAAAATAAATAAAGCTGGTTTTTCCATAGCCGTTGTCCCAGAGGAAGCTGTTCTTTCCGGGAGAAAAGGAAAAATCCGCATCCTTCCATTTTCCGAATTGGGCAATGTGGCATGCTTCTATAATCATAGTTCTCCTCCCTGCAAAAGCCCCATTCCTAAGGCAATGATTTCTTCCTGTTCTTCCTTGGAAAGATTATCCGCAGCGGCCAGCACCCGCAGAAACTCCCCCTTCAGGCTCTTCTCCTTCATGGCTTCTTCCCGATTCCAGCTAAGCTCGCTCTCATCCTGTATTTCCAGGAAAAATACGCTGTCCTGAAGCTGTAATTGCAGGTAACGAAGATTTCTCTCCTGCTCCAAGCCCTTTTTTCCTTTTAAAATAATGCGAAGGCTGTCCTCTTTGGAAATGCCGGCCTTCTCCATTTCCGCTTCTATCTTTTTCAGGCAGGCTAAAGTGCCCTCATCTTCCAAAAGCTCAGTCTCCAAAATCCGGAACTCCCCTTGCTTAATGGGAATAAATTCCTTGTGAATTTCCTTCTTCTCTTCTTCGACCTTAAGATACAGAAATCCCCTTTCCCCTTCCTCATCAAAGCCTCTTCCTTGCAGGCAACCGGGGTAAGCCCAAAGGATCCCATTATTTAACTTCCCTTCGCCCCCCTTATGGATGTGCCCCAGGGCAATATAGGACAAGGGAAGCTTTTCCAAGTTTTTAAGGAAAATGCCTTCCTCCCCCTGCAAGCTATCCCCCTTGGGTGTTCCCTGATACAGGGCACCATGAAGCAGGAGGATATTGCAGTCCTCTTCTTTCAGCTTTAGAAACTTGGATTCTTCCTCCGACTCAGTTTCATTTTTGCTTGGCGCTTCCGCTCCACGTAAGGTTTCCTGTCCTACGCCTTGCTCAACAGCTTGTCCGGTTCCCTGTGTAGCCCCTTCATTTTCTCCAAAGGAAATATCCTTGGTGCCGTATTCCACTCCTGCCAAAAGTAATCTGTCGTTTAAACGGTATTTCTTCCCTTTATCCGAAAAAAGAAAGAGATTTTTCGGCAGATTTTCCTGATAGCGGAAGGTATTTTCCGTGTCATGGTTTCCTCTTAAATAGAAGAAAGAAATCTCCGGATGCTCCGAAATAGTGGATAAAAAGAAGTCCATGGTTCCATGAGAAACCACCGGACTGTCAAAAAGGTCGCCGGCAATCAAGATTCCCTGTACCTTTTTCTCCACAGCAAAGGACAGCAGCTCCTTCCAAGCCATAAGCTGCTTTTGTCTCCTATTTTCCGCCTCTTCCTTGGTAAAGCGGGAGCGAAATGCACTGTCCAAATGCAAATCTGCGGTATGAATGAGTTTAACCATAGGGGAATTCCTTCTTTCTTGATTTCTTACTATTATAACATCTCAATGGAGCGCTCCAAAATGCCTGTCATCTTTGCCATAGCCAGTCCGTAATTACAAATGGGAATCTTCTTTCGAAGAAAATCCTGATAACGACTCTCCACTTCTTTTTCACTAAGCATACAGGCGCCGCAGTGAATCATTATCTTCACCCGCTTCTGTTCCTCCTCCGGCAAAAATCCCTTTCCCTCCGAGTACACGAACTGAAACTTCTTTCCGGTATATTTTTCCAGCATCCGTGGAAGCTTTACCGTTCCGATATCTCCGCACTGCCGATGATGGCTACAGCCCTCTGCAATGTAAACCCGGTCTCCATCCTTCAAAGTAGAAAGAATGTCACAACCCTCCAGGGCATAGCTTAGAAATCCCTTGTATCTTGCCATCAGAATGGAAAAGGAGGTCAATGGCATAGTCTTCGGAAGAATTTGATTCACCTTGGAAAATGCCTGAGAGTCCGTAACTACCAGCTTGATTTTATCTCCCAAATTTTCCAGAATCTTCGGAAGCTCCTCCACCTGGCAGACCAGGGGAATTCCATTATAATCTAAAATGTCTCGAATCGCCATTTGTTGCGGTAAAATCAGTCTTCCTTTCGGAGCGGATTCATCAATAGGCGTCACCAATACCACAAAATCTCCCGGCTCCACCAGACCGTGAAAGAGACGTTTGTTCTCTTCCTGTAAGCTTGCTAAGGGTGCAAAGGCATTCTTTACTGCTTCTACCCCCTCCTTGGTTTCGGAAGATACTAAAAATATTCCCTGAAAGGGCAGATCCTTTTTCCGGGAAATCCGGTCCTCTATCCATTCCTCTATCCACCCTCTTTCTTCGGAAGAAAGTTTATCCGCCTGGCTTAATAAGAGGAATGCAGGAATTTTATTTTCCTGAAAAAGTCTAAGGTAGGAGGCCTCTTTCTCCGGCAAGAAAAGCTCTCCCTCCTGCCCCTCAATCTCTGACAAGAGAGGGCCTTCACCCTGCCCATCTTTCCTTGCTAGCAGAAAGTCCTTGGCAGGAAGAAATAAGAGAGCAATATCCGTTTCCCGAAGCACCTCTTTGGTTCTTTCCACCCTCTTGCTTCCCAGCTCCCCCTCATCATCAAATCCCGGGGTGTCAATCAGGAGCACCGGCCCCAGAGGAAGAATCTCCATGGATTTCCGCACCGGATCGGTAGTAGTACCTAAAGTCTCCGAAGTAAGGGACAATTTCTGTCCTGCAATGGCATTAAAAAAACTGGATTTTCCCGCATTTCTCCTCCCGAAAAATGCGATATGAATCCGCTCCCCCTGAGGGGTGTCCTGTAGACTCATCTTTTTCTCCTGTTATAAAAAGTCTTGGCTATAGCCCTACGCGCTGAAGGAACTTCCTCTACGTACAGACTGTAAAAAATCAAAAAAATTTTCTAATCAATAAAGGTCTGAAGTTGGGGCACGTTCAGACTTCCCTGCATTCAGACCTTTATTGCCGAAGCTACTCCTAAATTATCTATAGCCTGTAATTTCTTTAGAAATAAAAGTCTCTCTTATTGGACTCGTAAATATTACTGATGTGATCCTTGGCAATGTTCCTTCGTTTTTCATTGGGGATGGTAAGAAGCTCTTTCTCGATTAAGTCTTCTCCGCACTTCTTGGTACCCTCACTGGCATAGTCGGTGAGGAACTCCGCCAAGGTCATAAGCGCATTGGGATGGCAACAGTTTTGAATCTGTCCGGATTTGCACAGCGCCATAAAGCGATCTCCGGTTCTTCCTTCCCGATAGCAGGCGGTACAGAAGGAAGGCAGATACCCAAGATCCATCAACCATTTTACCACCTCATCCAGGCTTCTCTGGTCGGAAACATCAAACTGCTCCGTATCATGGGGACGCTCCTCCTCGGAATAGCCTCCTACAGAGGTTCTGGATGCTCCGGAAATCTGAGAAATACCGATGGATAAAGCTCTTCCTCTAACCGCTTCGGACTCTCTGGTGGAGATAATCATACCGGTATAGGGCACGGCAATCCGAATGCAGGCAATGATTTTCTCAAAAATCTCATCATCAATACCATTGTCAAACTGGCTGGGATCTATATCTGAGGCTCTCTTCAGTCTGGGCACGGAAATGGTGTGGGGTCCTACACCGTGTACTGCTTCCAAATGCTCCGCATGCATCAGAAGTCCTGCAAACTCATAGCGATACTTGTCCAAACCGAAGAGTACGCCGATGCCTACGTCATCGATACCGCCCTCCATGGCTCTATCCATGGCTTCCGTATGATAACGATAGTCATGCTTCGGTCCGGTTGGGTGGAGCTGTTCATAGCTTTCCTTATGATAGGTTTCCTGGAACAGGATATAGGTACCGATACCGGCTTCCTTAAGCTTACGATAATTTTCTACGGTGGTTGCCGCAATGTTTACATTGACACGGCGGATATCTCCATTTTTATGATGGATACTGTAAATGGTTTTAATACTCTCCAAAATATACTCAATGGGGTTATTAACAGGATCCTCTCCCGCCTCTAAAGCCAGACGCTTGTGCCCCATATCCTGAAGGGCAATTACCTCTTTACGAATCTCCTCCTGGCTAAGTTTTCTTCTGGCAATGTCCTTATTCTTCGCATGATAAGGGCAGTACACACAACCGTTTACGCAGTAATTGGAAAGGTATAAGGGTGCAAAAAGCACGATACGATTCCCATAAAAGGCCAGCTTAATCTCCTCCGCCAATTTAAACATTTTCTCGTTTAAATCCGGTAATTCGCAAGCCAATAAAACCGAGGCCTCCCGATGGCTCAAACCATCGCAATGGACTCTGCCCTTCTCATCATATACCGGCTTTGCCTTTTCCAGGATTGACTCTATATAAGCCCGGTCATTCTTATGCTCATCGGCAAACGCCAAAGTTTCCAGGATTTCTTCATGGGAAATAAATTCTTCTGCTTTAGTTGATTTTAGATTATAGATTGTACTCATAATACTCCCTTCTTCCGGTTCGAATTCCTCTTTAGGAAAATGTGTTTACGTTCCGTTCAGATTGGAAGGCATAAATGCTTTCACCTGATTAATAGACTATTTGATTTTTCTTATGCTTCTACTTTTGCTTTCTTTGCATCTCCTCTATCCACCAGAAGCTTGGCGCCCACAGACTCCATCCTTCGACTTAAGCAGGCACGACACTGAGCCGCCTCATCTCCGGTACAGATTTTGTTGTCATAGAGAAGATATTTTTTTCGCACTGCCGTGGGAGACAGATTGGGCATCAGAACATTTGCCCCTGCTAAAATTCCCAGTTCTCTTCCTCGTTTATCGATGGTTCCCAGAGCTGTGGTAGCGGGAATCAAGAGATTCGGTTGAATCAAACGAAGCATGGAAAGGAGAAAAAGGGTGTCCTCCAAACTGCCCTGCTTTTCCTTTGCGAAAATGGTGCTGTGCTGGGGAATGAATGGGCCAATCCCGCACATATCCGGCTTGAATTCCTGTATAAAGTACAGGTCCTTCGCCAAACTTTTACTGCTCTGCCCAGGAGAACCTACCATGAAACCGCAGCCCACCTGAAAGCCGATGTCCTTTAGGTCCTGAAGACAACGCATCCTGTTTTGAAAGGATAATTCCTTGGGGTGGAGCTTCTGATAATGGGCTTCATCCGCTGTTTCATGCCGAAGAAGATAGCGGTCTGCTCCTGCCTGAAAATATTTTTCATAGGATTCTTTGGATTTTTCCCCAATGGAAAGGGTGACGGCGCAATCCGGAAATTCTTCTTTGATTGCCTTTACAATCTCTACGATTCGCTCATCCGTAAAGTAAGGATCTTCCCCTCCCTGTAAAACAAAGGTGCGAAAGCCCAGTTGATGCCCTTCCCGGCAACAGTCCAAGATTTCCTCCTTCGTCAGGCGATAGCGCTCCACCTCTTGATTTTCCCTCTGAATCCCGCAGTAGTGACAGCCGTTCTTGCAATAGTTGGTGAACTCGATTAATCCTCTGGTATACACCCCATTGCCGTAATACTCTTCGGTACAGTCCTTCGCCAGGTTCTTCGCCAGCTCCTCATCCTCTTTCGTCCTATTCGAAAGAATCAGCTCATATTCTTCCAAAGACAAATGATGGTTTTTTTGCAGCTGACGAAGTAAATCTGCTACTTTACTTGCTGGCATAGGCAGTTTTTACACTGATTTCCGGGATGTTCCCAATCTTTCCCGCCAAAGCGGAAATCGTGTCGTTGGGGGCATCCAGAGCGATGGATACAATGTTTACTCCCTTCTTCTCATAGGGTAATCCCATTCTCCCTACGATATAGTCCCCATATTCATGAAGAAGATGATTCAGCGTATCCACGGACTCGCGATTCTCCACAATAATCGCCATGACCGCAATTCTGCTTTCCTGTTCCATAATTGAACCTCCTTTTAGATATAGTTCTGTCTGATTATTTTATCATAATGCCAGGGGAGAGGCTATAGGGGAGTTTCCAAAATTACGCTTCAATTCTAAACTCCAAAAAATGCCCCAAAAGTTCCTCTGCCGGTACAGCGAATTCCTCTGCAAGCTCCTGCAA
>NZ_DBHIGR010000119.1:0-7018 GCF_057249185.1 Oribacterium sp. | reverse complement strand
GTTGCTCCTCCCCAACATTCCACCGCATGGTATCCTACTTGATCCATCTTGTCCAAAATAGGCTCCATTAATTCACTGGGCATTCTTGTGGCAATCAAGGACTGATGAGCATCTCTCAGCACGGTCTCCGTAATCTTAACTTTTGCCATATTTTCCCCTTTCTATTTCACTCCAAACACAGCCATAAAGATTCCTGCTGCAACCGCCGTTCCGATAACACCTGCCACATTCGGTCCCATGGCATGCATTAAAAGGAAGTTGGTCGGGTCTGATTCCGCTCCCACCTTTTGGGATACTCTTGCCGCCATAGGCACTGCGGAAACGCCTGCGGAACCGATTAACGGATTAATCTTCTTTCCGGAAGCATAGTACATCACTTTTCCGAGAAGTACACCTGCCGCTGTTCCGAAGGCAAAGGCTACCAGTCCCAAGAAAACAATCTTTAAGGTATTTACATTTAAAAAGGCTTCTGCAGAGGTGGTTGCTCCTACAGAGGTTCCCAGTAAAATAACCACAATATACATCATGGCATTCGCCGCAGTATCCGTTAGCTGCTTTACCACACCGGACTCTTTAAAAAGATTTCCCAGCATCAGCATACCTACAAGGGGTGCTGTGGTGGGTAAAATCAAGCAAACCACAATGGTTACCACAATGGGGAACAGAATTTTTTCCAGCTTGGAAACCGGTCTTAACTGCTCCATCTTACACATCCGCTCTTCCTTAGTGGTTAAAACCCGCATAATAGGAGGCTGGATGATAGGAACCAAAGACATATAGCTGTACGCCGCAACCGCAATAGGTCCCAGCAATGCCGTCTGTCCCAGCTTATTGCAAAGGAAGATGGAGGTTGGACCGTCCGCTCCTCCGATGATGGAAATTGCCGCAGCCGCCGCTCCGTTAAAGCCAAGGAAAATGGCAATAAAGTAAGCTGCATAAATACCGAACTGTGCCGCCGCTCCCAGTAAGAAGCTGATGGGGTTGGCAATCAACGGGGAGAAGTCCGTCTGGGCTCCCACTCCCAGGAAAATCAAAGACGGTAAAATAGTCCATTCATCTAAACGGAAGAAATACCATAAAAGCCCCCCGGTTCCATTGATGGACTTTTCCGGGCTTAACATAATATCCGGATAGATATTTACCAAAAGCATTCCGAAAGCAATAGGTACCATCAATAAGGGCTCAAATCCCTTGGCAATTCCCAGATACAGGAAAACCAGGGCAACAAGAATCATCAGGTAATTTCCCGGAGTAAGATGAAAGAAGGCCGTTTGCTGTAGTAGATTGGATAAGGTCTCTACTATATTCATGAAAATATCCTCCTATCCTAACTTTAGGCGTTTAAGCTGGCCAATTTCGCACCGGATTCTACGCTGTCTCCCACCTTTACATTAATGCTTGCCACAACACCATCCTGGGGGGCTACAATATCATTTTCCATCTTCATGGCTTCCAGTACCAGGAGTACATCTCCCGCCTTTACGCTGTCCCCTTCCTTCGCCTTCACCGCAAGGATCTTTCCGGGCATTGGTGCGGATACTGCCACATTGCCTTCCTTGGCAGCAGATGCTGCAGGTGCGGAGGCTACAGGAGCAGAAGCTGCGGGAGCGGATTTCTCCACTGCCTTTGGAGCGGAAACAACACCGCCGTTTTTCTCCTCTACTGTTACATCATAAGCTACACCGTTTACTGTAATTGTATACTGCTTCATAATCTCTCCTTATCTCCGTCTTCTAATCGAACGAACCACCAGACCGTTGTTTAATTCCTTGGCATCCTTAAAAGGATTTTCCACGACCTGCTCCGCTTCATAGGCCTCAATAGCCGCCATCATTACAATGCTTAATACATCCTCGGGGATACCTTCTTCTTTTTCTATAACAGGAACCACACGCTTGGGAACTTGCTTTTCTACCGCCTTAGCTGTAGGAGCCGGCATCTTTCTCTTAGCCTTTTTCTCTTGGTGTTTTTCTTCCCAAATGTGAATGTACTTAAACAGGCTGATAATCCAGGCAATGAAAATGAGTACGGCAAAAACCATTCCCATTCCCACCAATAAGTTTTGTCCTGCGGAAGCCATCTTCTCTTCCATACTGTACTCCGGAACAAAACTCATGGAGGTAAAACCGCTGTAATCCTCTTTTAAGGATGCATCAAAGTCTAATTTTCTTTTTTCGAACTGTGCCACAAGATGGAACTTGTATTCTCCATTCTCTTTTGTGACAATGTTCTCCTTGACCTCCTGAAATTCTCCCAGCTCCTCTTTGTCATTCTTGAAATTATTTAAGGCATTATAGAGAACCTCTTCCTTAGCCTTGTAGGCCTCCTGAATCCCCTGATTAAGACTACTCTCATCCTGGGTTACCATAGAGGTAAAATACTGCTCTATCGTTTGTTCAAGTTCAGCCGATGTGGAAGGATCCAAGGCTTCCGCTTCCACAGTCTTCTTTCCGCAGGAAAGCAAAAAGAGGGACAGAAGCAAAGTACAGAGGAGGAATATTTTCTTTATTTTCTTCATTTTCCCCTCCTAGTTGCTTCCGAATTTTTTATGAAAATCAAAGTTAGCCTTTCCGTATAACATTTCAAAAGCGGAAATAATTCTTTGACGGCTTTCCTCCGGTAAAATCAAATCATCCACATATCCTCTCTTTGCCGCCGCTAAGGCAGAGGATTTCTCCGCTAAAAATTTCTTACTTTCCTCTTCTCTCTCGAAAGCGGATTTTTCAGGATACAAAATATCCGCTGCGTACTTGGCATCCATAATGGAAATCTCAGACTCGGGATATGCATAAACCAAGTCCACCCCCAGACCCTTGCTGCCAATTGCCGCTCCTGCGGAACCGACAGCCTTCTTCACGAGGCTCACCATAGGCACGGAAGCATTTCCATAGATGGAAAGAAGGCTCGCCATAGCCTTTGCCATGTGCTTTTCATTGCAAGAGCAGTTTTCAAAGCCCGGCACATCACACACTGTCAGGATAGGAATAGAATAGCTGTTACAGAAGCGAAGGAATTGATCCATCTTTTCCACTGCCTTCCAATGTAGAGGCTCACCATTAGTAGCCACCGCACCCACAGTCTGTCCGTTTAAGGAAATAAAGGCAGTAACCGCCCCTTCTCCAAAATGGGGCTTTACTTCAACGATTCTTCCTTCATCCGAAAGAGTTTCCAGCGCCTCTCTCGGTGCCAATGCAAAGAAGCCCTCCACACTGCGGTTTAAGCTGTCTTCCACATCCTCCTGATAAGCGGCATCTTCATTATTGGCAGGCAAAAAGGCAAAAGCCTTACGGATTTCCGCAAAGATTTCCTCTTCCGTGCCGTAAAAATCAAGATTTCCCTGCTTAGCCTGAGCTTCCGCTTTCGCAAAAGCCTCATCCTTATTGCCCTCCACTCCGTCAGGAGCGGTAAGAAATAATCTGGCCTCCTCTTTTTCCATAAAGGAAAAGTCGGAAAGAGAAGGAAGAATGGCAAGACCTCCTCCTACCTGTCCGAAAATCACGGTATATTGGGGAACCAGGCCCTTTGCCTTTGCCTTTTTCTCGTAAATGGTGGAAAGGGCAAAAATAGCATCTGTGGCTTCCGGAATACGAAGTCCGCTGGAATCCAGTAATTCCACCACAGGGCATCCCATCTTCATGGCTGTATCATAGAGACTTGCAATCTTCTTTCCATGCATCTCTCCAATGCTTCCGGAAAGTACCTCTCTGTCTTGTGCATAAATATATACCGGCTTACCGGAAATACTGCCATACCCACAAATGACCCCATCAGATGCTTCCTGCTTTTCTCCGGCATTAAAATCCGTACTTCTGCTGCAAACATGGGCACCGATTTCCACAAAACTGGATTCATCCAGCAAGGCCTCTATACGCTTCCTTGCCAAAGAGTTACGCTGATCCATAATCTTCCTCCATTTCTATTTTGGGGGCAAATTGCCCTTTTAACATGGCTTATTGTAAACGATAGCAAAATCTAATTCAAGCCAAAGAAATAACAAACTTTTAATATATGCTTCTATTTTTTAAAGCGTATTCCCTTAGGATAGAGGTTTCTTAGTCGTCCGTTTCGGTAATATCCAAAGCCTAAAGAAAGTCCGTCACAGGCACAAAGAGCCAATCCTTTATCGCTTTCTTTATCGCTTTTTTTATTGTTTAGCTTTCCTTTCCTGTCCGCCATAAGAAAATTCCGAAGCTCTTCTTTCTCTACCGCTATTTCTTGTCCATTGAGATAAGCCTCTACCCTTCTGTCTTCTTTTACTAAGGAGAGTCTGTAAAGCAATTTGGTCTCCACCGATTTTTCCGGAAGCTTTGTAAGAGCCTCTCCCCATTTAGAAAGGTCGATGGCATGGCTTAAGCTGTGGCTCCATTCCCATCCCTTCTTTCCCTCTTCCAACACGGCAATGCCGATGCGAAGAAGAGGCAAGGATAAGAAGCATTTTAAAGATGAGGGATAATAAAAATATTTTTTGGCCTTCTTCTCCCACAGCATGGAAAGCTTAGAAGTGTCCACATCCTCTCTCTTTAGGTCATTTCCCTGCTTACGAAATATGGCATAGTATTGTCCCTCTCCCACACTGTTATGAAAATAAAGATGCTTATCTCCCAAGAAGCTGAGCTCCGGATGCTTTTCTAAAATCCACTCCCGCATCCCTTCATTTTCCTCTTCGGAAAAGGTACAGGTGGAGTAAGCCAAAAGCCCACCCTCTCTAAGCATTCCTATGGCATGGTCCAGAATCTCTCTTTGTAAGGCTGCACATTGGGAAACCTTCTCTAAGGACCAATCCGCTATAGCCTCCGGATTTTTCCGAAACATCCCCTCTCCGGAACAGGGCGCATCCACCAAAATTCTGGAAAAGAATTCCGGAAATTGCTCTTCCAGCTCTTCTGCGGAGCAGGAGCTTACCGCCACATGGCTATACCCCATCCTTTCCACATTTTTGGAAAGATTTTTGGCTCTTTCCATAATGAATTCGTTGGAGAGGAGGATTCCGCCTTCCTCTGTCTTTAGGCAATCGGCAATCTGTAAGCTCTTTCCGCCCGGACTTGCACAAAGATCCAGACATCGATCAAAGGGGCGAAGCTCCATATAAGGAACCACCGACATGGCGGAAGGGTCCTGAATATAATAAAGCCCCGCCTCATGGTAGGCATCGTGCCCGATTTGCACTCCTATACTTTGCAAATACTCTTCATCACAAAGGTATTCCCTGGAAGATTCTTTTATTAACTCTTCCAGCTTCCAATTTTCCTTCCAATCCTCTAACGGAAAATCCGGATGAGCCTCCACTTTCTGTAGGTTCAGCCGAAGCCCTCGCTTCGGAGGCATAGAACAGGCTTCTAAAAAAGCCTCCCAATCCTGCCCCAGCCTGATTTTCATTCTTTCACAAAACTCCTCAGGCAATGAAATATGATTTTCCTGACAGCTCTCCTTCATTTACACTTCCTCATCCTTTTTTACACCGGCATAGTCTAAAAGCATTTTCCCTAAGGCCTTTCCGGCAGAGAAAAATCCGGAGAATGCTCCGTAATGATAAAAACGCACTAAAAGCATTCCAACTGGCAGAGCCAAAACCATTCCGGAAATCCCGTAAAGCTTATAGCCTAAAAAGAGGAAAACCAGAGCCAGTAAAGGGGGAAGCCCCACCGCATCCCCAATGATCTTCGGCTGCAAAATCTGTCGAATCATCTGGCTTAGAACGTAAATCAATAAGAGAGCCAAAAAGAGTAAAAATTTGCCTTTTAATAAAATCAGAGCCATCCAGGGCCACATAATAAAACCGACGCCGAAAACGGGGAGGGCATCCAAAAAAGCGGTTAAAAAAGCCAAAGGAATCGCAAGTTCCACTCTCAATAAAGAAAAGCCTACGCTTAAAAGAATAAACACGCAAAACATGATTTGTATTTGCGCCCAAACATAGCCCTTTAAAATCTTTTTTCCGTCCTCCTTGAGAAGCTGCATATATTTTCCGAACTGCTCCGGAATATTTCGATGGAGAATCGATAACAGCATTGCTCCTTCCTGGGAAAAACAAAGGGCAGACAGTATGGTAATAATCAAGTAAAGGAACAGCTCCGGTAAGCCGCTAACCACATGCAAGGAAAATTGCAAAGCCGGAGAAGTCCATTTATTCATCATGGTTCTTCCTAAACTATCCAAAGTGCCCGGAAGATCCGATAGCAGATTTTGAATCGAGGGAGGAAAGTATGGTAAATTTTCCTCTATCGCCTTCTCCAGTTGCCCCTTTAAATCCTGAATTTCCAAGGGCAAATGAGAAATGCGCTGCTTAATCATGGGAAGTCCCAACTGCATAAGACAAAAGCAAAGATAGAAAAATAAAGCAAAAATAGCTAAGGTCAGCACCAGAGATATTTGCTTCTTCTTAAAAAACGGAAATCTCTTTTGCAAAAAAGAAATCAAGGGATTTAAGCAAAAAGCAATAATCGCCCCAAGAGTAAAGGGAAGAAAAAAGAACAATAATTTAGGGAGAAAATACAGAAAGAAAAAACATACCCCCAAAGGAAAAAGCATTTTATAAAGATACAGCAGAATTTTTTTCATGAACAAATCCCTTCCATAGAACTGCAAGCACCAGCGTCACAGCAAAGTAAAAAATGCTGGAGGCATTGGAAAACCAGGTGGTAAAAAAGGAAAAGAGAAAGTAAAAAGCAAATTGTATATATAATGCGCCACCAAAAGGATTTTTCTCTTTCCTTGAAAGCTCTTTAATCCGGGAAGAAAGCATACCCAAAATCAAAGAGAAAAGCATAACGCCGAAAAGACCGAAATCATAGTATGCATCATACAAAATCCCCAGGGTAGACAGCTCCTCCTTGGTTAAATAAATCGGATAAGCCAAGGGAAAATCAAAAAAGAACTTTGCCCCGGAAAGAGTTAAAAAGGGATATGCCATACGAAAGCCATGGGAATGTTCCTCTATGTTTATTGTCAGCAAATTGAAGTTCTCATAATTGTTGGCAACGTACATATAGGGCTGTACCAAAAAGATCGGAAGCTTATC
>NZ_DBHIGR010000118.1:0-7044 GCF_057249185.1 Oribacterium sp. | reverse complement strand
CTTCCACATAGCTGATGGCTCCTCCCGGAGAAAGCTTCTGGAAATCCGCCTCAAAGGCCAGCTTGGAAAAGGCATCAATCTTCTCCGAAACATGCACATGGTAGGAGTTGGTAATGTAGTTCTTGTCCGTAACTCCCGGAATTGTTCCGAAACGCTTCTTTAAAGCCTTCGCAAATTTATAGGTGGTGGACTCCATAGGCGTTCCGTAAACGGAGTAGCTAATCTTTTCTTCCTCTCTCCACTTCTTGCAAGAGTCGTTCAGCTTTTCCATAACCTTTAAGGAAAATGCTCTTCCCTCCTCTGTGGTGTGGGACTTCCCAAGCATCCGTACGCACATCTCATAAAGACCTGCGTAGCCCAAAGAAATAGTGCTGTAGTTGTTGTAAAGCAGCTTGTCGATCTTCTCGCCCTTCTTTAATCTCGCCAAGGCACCGTGCTGCCATAAAATCGGAGCCACGTCGGAAACCGTTCCCAAAAGTCTCTCATGGCGAAGCCGCAAGGCCTTGTGGCAAAGCTCCAGTCTTTCCTCTAAAATCTGCCAGAAGGCATCCATATTTCCATGGGAAGAACAAGCCACATCCACCAGATTGATGGTTACCACACCCTGATTAAAACGACCGTAGTACTTATGGGCACCATTTTCTCCTAAGCCTTCCTTGTCCTCTGTTAAGAAGGAGCGGCAGCCCATACAGGGATAAACATCTCCCCCCTTATACTCCCGCATAATCTTCGCGGAAATGTAGTCCGGAACCATACGCTTTGCGGTACACTGAGCCGCAAGCTTAGTCAAATGATAGTAAGGCGCGTCTTCAGTAATATTGTCCTCGTCCAAAACATAAATCAGCTTCGGGAAGGCCGGGGTAATCCAAACGCCCTTTTCATTCTTTACCCCCTGCATTCTCTGGCGAAGCACTTCTTCGATAATGAGAGCCAAATCCTCTCGAGTCTTCCCTTCAGGAACTTCATCCAAATACATAAACATGGTCACAAAGGGAGCCTGACCATTACAGGTCATTAAGGTAATCAGCTGATACTGGATGGTCTGGATTCCGCTCTTAATTTCTTCCTTCAGACGGCGATTTACGATTTTCGTAATGATGTTCTCATCCATGCTCTCGCCGGTTTCTTTTCTTTCCGCTATAAGCGCTTCTCGAATCTTCTGTCTGGAAATATCCACAAAAGGAGCTAAGTGAGAAAGGGTAAAGGACTGTCCACCATACTGGTTGGAAGCCACCTGAGCCACAATCTGGGTGGTTACATTGCAAGCCGTAAAAAAGCTGTGAGGCTTTTCAATCATGGTTTCGGAAATTACGGTGCCGTTTTGCAGCATATCCTCCAGATTGATTAAGTCGCAGTTATGCTCCTTCTGGGCGTAGTAATCGGAATCATGGAAGTGAATCACACCGTCCTCATGGGCCTTCACAATATCCTCCGGAAGCAAAAGTCTTTTGGTTAAATCCTTGGAAACTTCCCCCGCCATATAGTCTCTTTGGGTACTGTTAATAACAGGGTTTTTGTTGGAGTTCTCCTGCTTTAACTCTTCATTTGCCTGATCGATTAATGCCAGAATATCTTCATCGGTGGAGTTGGCTTTTCTTGCCATTTCTCTCTTATAACGATAACGAACATACTTCTGGGCTACCTCGTAGGCTCTCATTTCCATGATGGCAGTTTCCACCATGTCCTGAATATCCTCCACATTCACAGCATGGCTGGAGACCTGAATCTTCTTCGCTACCGTTTCCGCAGCAGCCTGAATCTGATACTCGTTCATCTGATAGACAGGAGCAACCTCTTTATTGGCCTTCTCCATGGCATGGATAATTTTGTAAATGTCAAACTTGACCTCCTTGCCATTTCTCTTAATCACATTGGTCATAATCAAAAGCTCTTTCTCCATCTTATCCCCCATCCATTGTACTTTTTGAAAGAATCGGGCTCTGTTTTTTCAACAAAAGCCTCCTCTTCTTTGAACTCACTTTTCCTCTTTTCCGGCAAAAAAGCCCAAAAAGTCAAGACTTTTCAAGCTTTCCTTATTCTCTATCCCGCCCAAAAACTAACACGATATAGAATACTCTTATCATGAAAACACAATATCTTGTGAAAGCCTCTCTATCATACGACAAAGGAAGGGGATATTCAATGGGCATTTTCACAAATTTTCTCAGGGTGAAAAATGGGTGGGAAAGAGTATTATAAGGCTTGCTTTTTAAGAGGTGGAGGGAACAGGCGAGCTTAGCGGGAGCGTGCCCCGGTTTTTCCCTATCCTGTGGGAAGCGGACACATGGCCTTTCACTTCGCTTTCATCACCTCATAAAATTCACCGGATTATACTGCTTCTCATTGGCAATGGTGGTTGCCTCTTCATGCCCCGGATAAACCAAGGTTTCCTCCGGAAGAGTAAACAACTTTTCTTTGATACTCTTCTTAATGGCTTCCTCCGATCCTCCGTAAAGATCGGTTCTTCCATAGGACTCAAAGAAGAGAGTATCTCCACTGAAAAGATAGGGAATATCTCCGGGAACAAAGTAGCATACCGAACCCTTGGTATGTCCGGGAGTGGAAAGCACCTTCCACTCCTTTCCTAACAGTTCTATACTTTCTCCATCCTCTAAGGGAATGTAATCCGTAATTTCTATTCCTTCCTCCCTTCCGGAAAGATTCCATCGGGAACTTCCCAGCATTTCCTTCTCCTCCTTGGAGGCATAGAGAGGTACATCGTACTTTTCCTTCAGTTCTTCCGCCACAAGGATATGGTCAAAATGTCCGTGGGTTAAAAGAATAGCCTTTAACTTTACTCTTTCTTCCGCAATGGCTGAACAAATTCGCTCCGCTTCATCCCCCGGATCGATTAAAACTCCTTCTCCTGTTGCCTTATTCCAAACCAAATAGCAGTTGGTTGCCACAATGCCTACGGTGAGGCTTCGTATATTAAACATCTTACCCCTTTGCCCTTTCTATCTCTATAATTCCCTGAATCTTCTTCAGCTTTCCGATAATATCATTCAGCTCTTCTCTACTCTTAATTTCAAAGCTGATATTAATGGTGGCCTTACCATTTTTTCCGGTACGGGAATTCATACTGCTGATGTCAATCTTATTGTCCGTAAGAACCTTGGAAATGTCCACAATCTGTCCCATACGGTTATTGGCATAAATGGTAAGTTCCGTGGCATAACTTTCCTGCTCCGGTCCTCTCTGCCATTCCGCATCAATCATTCTTTTCCGTTCCGCTTCCGGAAGGTTCATCATATTGATACAGTCGGTACAGTGAATGGTGATACCTCGACCTCTGGTCACAAAGCCCACAATTTCATCTCCCGGCACGGGATTGCAGCACTTTGCGTAGCGCACTGCCAAGTCATGGATTCCCTTCACCACAATACCGGACTTGGCTCTTCGGATAACCTCCGGCTTATTGGTCATTTCTCCGATATTTTGCAAAATGGTCTTATCGTCCACCGTCTTGCTTTCCGCCTTTTGTTTGGAATCCAAAAGCTTGGAAATAACCTGAGATTCCTTAATACCTCCTCGGCCTACACCGGCTAAAACACTTTCCCAATCCCGATAGCTGTATCGGCGAAGCACCGCCTCCACATACTCCGGTTTGGTAAGCTCCGGAAGATTCAGTCCCTTACTTTTCACATAACGATCCAGGAGGTCCTTACCTCTGTCAATATTTTCATCCTTTTGCTCGTGGCGGAACCACTGGTTAATCTTATTTTTCGCCTGGGTGGACTTTACAATTTTCAGCCAATCTCTGGAAGGTCCTCTGGAGTTCTGGCTGGTAATAATATCTACTCTATCTCCATTGTGAAGCACATACTCAATGGGCACCAGCTTGTCATTTACCTTTGCTCCCACCATCTTATTTCCCACTGCGGAGTGGATGGAATAGGCAAAGTCAATAGGTGTGGAGCCTGCCGGAAGATTCTTCACATCTCCCGTGGGGGTAAAGCAGTACACACTTTCATTAAAGAGGGAAAGATCGGACTTTACCATCTTCATAAACTCTTTGGAGTCGGACTCATCCTTCTGCCACTCCAGGATTTCGCTGAGCCACTTCATTTTCGTCATCTCATTCTCAGTGGCCTTATTCTCAGAGCCTCCCTCTTCTTTATATTTCCAGTGGGCGGCAATACCGAACTCCGCGGTTCTATGCATTTCAAAGGTACGAATCTGGATTTCAAAGGGCACTCCGTCCTTTCCGATTACCGTAGTATGAAGGGACTGGTACATATTGGGCTTAGGCATGGCGATATAGTCCTTAAAGCGCCCGGGGATGGGGGTGTAAAGCTTGTGAATAAAGCCCAGCACCGCATAACAGTCCTTCACCGTATCCACGATAATACGGATGGCAAACAAATCATAGATCTGGTCTATGGTTTTGTTCTGATTTACCATCTTCTTGTAAATGGAGAAGAAATGCTTGATTCGTCCCTTGATATTGGCCCTGATGCCGGACTCTTCGATATGCTCCCGCACTTCCTGCACAATCTTGTCGATTCGCTCTTCCCGAACCTCTCTTTTAAAATGTACCTTCTCCGCCAGATCGTAATAAACTTCCGGCTCCAAGTATTTCAAGGAAAGGTCGTCCATCTCAATCTTAATCTTGCTGATACCCAGACGATCCGCTAAGGGAGAATAAATCTCCAGGGATTCTCTGGCCTTTTCCTTTCGTTTCTCCGGACTCTGGTATTCCAAAGTACGCAAATTATGCAAGCGATCCGCCAGCTTGATGATGATGACCCGGATATCCTTGGCCATGGATACAAACATCTTTCTGAGATTCTCCGCCTGCAATTCAACCTTATCGGTATTTAGATTTAACTGGGTCAGCTTGGTAACCCCATCCACAAGTACGGCAACATCCGGATTGAACATTTCCTCTACCTGCTTAAGGCTCATCCCCGTGTCTTCCACCACATCATGTAAGAGTCCCGCCGCAATGGTTTCTTTATCCATTTCCAGGTCGGACAAAATGATGGCTACACAGAGGGGATGAATAATATAGGGTTCTCCCGACTTTCTCTTCTGGTCCTTGTGCTGTTCCTTCGCCACCTCATAGGCCTTTTCAATCATGGAAAGGTCATCTGAAGGATGGTAAGAACGAACATTTGCCAAAAGTATCTTTAAAAGCTCCTCCGGAGGGGTATTATCCCTTGGCCTCTCTAAGGGCTTGTCTTCCTTTTTATCTGTCATACTTACTCCAATCTGTCACTATCCTTGTATTCTACCCTGTCTCCTCTTCCTTGTCAAAATCGAAGTATTCAAAAAATTTAAGTCTTTATTTGCAGGAAGTTTTAATAAGCCTGTCACAATTCGTACATATCTTTTTTTTATAGTAGAAACAAGAAATATAGTACTATCGGTATAAGATGAAAATGTATAAGTATTCTTCTTTTTTTACAAAATTATAAAGAAAAGTTCATACTCTTTTTCTTTCTTGCCGATATACTACCTTGGGCAAAAGGATATTTTCTTTTTGTCCCATTCTATGAGCAGAAAATGACAGGAGGTCCCAAGCATGAATATACTTTTCTTTCTTACTCCAAAATGTGACGTGGCATATGTAAAGGAAGAAGACAGTTTGCGAAATACCTTGGAGAAAATGGAGTTTCACCGGTATTCAGCCATTCCCGTCTTAAGTAAAGACGGAAAATTTGCCGGCACCCTGACGGAAGGGGATCTTCTTTGGGAAATTAAGAATCAACTGAATCTGGATTTGAAAGAGGCGGAGAAGGTACTGGTAAAGGATATCCCTATGCGAAAGCATTTTGAGGCAGTGGGAATCAACAGTTCCATGGAGGGACTGGTTGCTCGTTCTCTTACCCAGAACTTTGTACCGGTGGTGGATGACCTGGGACACTTTATCGGCATTGTAAAACGTCGAGATTTGATGGACTATCTGTACCGTCATGCGGATTTCGTGGCTTTGGATAAGGAAGAATCCATGTTAATGGCGGAGGACACCTCCTTAACAGGCTAAAGCATAAGAAGCAGAATGGAACATCTAAGGGAGGGACACTCGGGTAAAATGAGATATCGCATACTACGCGAGGGGCACTCAGGTAAAATGAGATATCGCATACTACGCGAGGGACACTCGGCAAAAACAGGATATTGCAAACTACCCGAGAGACAATCTTTAAGAATAAAGGAAGAGGAAATCCTAGAATTTTCGGATTTCCTCTTCCTCTTTTTCTCCTGTTTTTTCAATACTGCGAATCAAAACGGTATAACTGCCTCCCCCTTCCAGGAAAACCTCCACTTCCTCCCCCACACGCTTTCCCATCAGTGCCTTTCCCAAAGGAGACTGATTGGAAATTCTTCCTTCCAGGGATTGCCCTCGAATAGAGGTGACCAGACGATAGCACTCTTCCTCTTCATCCTCCGGAAAATACACCACCACCGTGTCATTGATTCCCACAACGCCCTCTTCCGACTTTGTGGAAATCACTTTGGCAAACTTTAATACCCGCTCTAAATAACGAATCCGGGATTCATTTTGATTCTTCTCTTTCTTGGCGGCATAGTATTCAAAGTTTTCCGACAGGTCTCCCTGAGCTCTGGCCTCCTTCACCGCCTCAATCAGCTTCGGGCGAATCTCCAGCTTTCTTTTCTGAATCTCCGCCTCGATTTTCCGCACATCCTCCCGGGTTAATTCCTCACTCATCCTATTCTCCTAAAGCTTTATTTTCCTTCGTAGCAAATGAGAGATTCCAAGGAGTAGTTTTCAAGCTTCTTTCTGCCTTCCAGTCCGGCAAGCTCCATCACCACGGAAATCTTGGCCACCTCTCCCCCAAGACGCTCCACCAGCTTGCAGGCCGCCTCCAAAGTTCCTCCTGTCGCGATTAAGTCATCCACGATAACCACCTTGGTACCCTTTTGAATGGCATCCTTGTGAATCTCCACCTCAGCCTTGCCATACTCCAAATCATAGGCAATGGATTCCGTCTCTCTGGGCAACTTTCCCTTCTTTCGTACCGGCACAAAGCCCTTATGCAACTCATAGGCGATGGCGGTTCCGAAGATAAAGCCCCG